>NZ_PGVC01000062.1:0-84948 GCF_002860225.1 Bacillus sp. V33-4 | reverse complement strand
GGCAGCCACGGCCCTGGCGACGATTGCCCCTGAGTCAACGATTGGCAGATTGAGCGACTTTACTATCAAACTCCCGGCCAAGCCCAAGGCGGGAGCAGACAGTGATTATAATACGATACAGCCGATGGGCTCATTGTTCGAACAAAGCCTCCTAGTATTCTACGATGCCATCGTACTGAGGCTGATGGATAAGAAGGGATTGGAATCCGGGGTCATGTACGGAAGACATGCCAATCTGGAGTAGAAAAAAAGCCAAGTCAACAGATGTGCTGATAATGTCCTGTAAAAAAAGAAGCTAAGCTTTGCAATACATGCTTGGCTTCTTTTGATAGATCTTATTGTTAACCTGAATAAGCCAGTTTCGTTACTAAGGATTCAGATACATTTCAAAACGCTTATATAATCAATGCAGGGCAGTAATTTTTCACAGAATCATGCACCTTCAAATGCAGTGTGAATAAATGTACAACTGTTTATAACCTATTTCCTCTGTCATTATTCTTTCACTTGTTGTTTTTCACAATATTGTCATATGAGTGAGGCAGAACAAAACCTAAAAAGGAATTGTGTTTATAAAATCCCATACAAGTGGAGAATGTAATTGTAATATTGAGTTTGATTTGATGAACTCAGTATCAAATTGGCAATTAGAAGGAGATTGAGAAAATGGGGACTATTGTATGTCGACACTGTGATTCCATAATTGAACATTTTGAGGATGAAAAAGTAATTGTGCAATATTCAGAATGTGTACGTTGTTCGGAAGATATGACCGATGAACATGATCATTAAATACATGCACGGTGGAATTTTCTTGCAAAGAAACCCGATGTCGATATGAAGTCGGGTTTTTGCACACCAATTAATTCGGTTAAATTCCCCAATATTTCGTCGTTATTGTAAATCGGCCAAAAAATAGCTTTTGCCCTTGGATTCAAATGAGAGGTTCTCTTCCCTGTCAGATACGGTAAGAATATCAGTCCTCCAATCCCGGATGGTACGGTTTTAGCACTTTCACAGACTGGTTTAAAATTGAGGAATCGATGCTGTTTCCTTAAACCATTTTAAGACGCACTAAGGCATTGCACCCATCCATAGCCAAGTGCCAGGTGTAAAGTTACAAAAAGTATTGGTATTTTAGTGACAAATTATATATAGCCTCCTGTACTTATTGTTGAAGTGGCTAAACCTGGGCTGATCTCTTTCAATTCGTTATTATTAAACCTTTTCTTGGGTTGTCAGTTATTCATAAGGCAATCTCATGTTATTTTACAATTTTATGGACCTCATATATTAATACCTTATATTGCTACTCATTATCCATGCCCTTTAATATATTTCTGAACTCAGTTTGATACTCTTCTGAATTAATAATTCCTTTATCAATCAGTAAATTGACAATAGCAATAATACTGGACGCTGTAACTCTGGAATCAATAAGCTCCTTTATAATTTCTGCAACATCTTTATTTAATTCTCCTTGATTTGTCATTATTACACTCCTCCGGTCTCTTTTATTTCGACAAATAGAAGTCAATTCCTACTTTTGTCGATGATGATAAAGTATTTTAAGTTAATGAAAGGGCTTTCATTTCAGAGTTCCGTAAATCTATAAGATATGTTTCAAAACTATATATTAAATAAAAAAACAGTATATAGAAGTGAACTTTTTATAACGACAAATCAGGTTTAAAATGCGACGTTAAATGTATCTGAGTCCGAATGCTCATAGATGAAACCAAAATTTCAATTCATAAACGGTGGATCTGCATCCTATTATTTCTTCATAACTCTTTCGATCGTTAAGAGAACTTCATTTAAAACTTCCAGGTCACCATCTTGTATCCTGTCTAAAACACAGCCCTTTAGATGACCTTCCAATAGCAGTTTCGAAACCCCATTCAAGGCTGATTGAGCTGCTGATATTTGGGTAATGATGTCATCACAATACGTATCTTTTTCAATTAGACCCTTAATTCCGCGAATTTGACCTTCAATACGGTTCAGTCTCGTCACTAAATTCTTTTTTACGTGTATTGAATGATGACTTTTCCGGTCGGAACTTTCACTTTGTAATTCCTCTTGTGAACAATAAAGATCAACCTTCATAAAATCCTCCCCCTTTTTCTTATAATACAATAACCTTCAATAATTTGGAAACATCGAATTAACAAATAGTTTAATCTGTCTTAATACCATTACAAAACGAGATCAATTGATCATGGATAGAATTAAGGAATGTGAAGAGCACAATGACATAAACGGGAAGTTTTGGGTTCCGATCACTATAGGGGAGGTAATATCAAAAGTCGACAGCATTTTTTGCGCTGTTAACATCTATATTAAACTTTATAAGATGTTTATACAAAAATATGAATAATGCGAACAAGAACAACCTATATTCTTCAAAGACATGATCAATTACATTCCATACTATCCCAACACTGTGCATTATACAGAGTGTTGGGATACTTTAAAATTACTTTCCACACCATTCGGTATGAAAAATGCCTTGCTGATCAATGCGCTGGTATGTGTGAGCACCGAAGTAATCGCGTTGTGCTTGCAGCAGGTTTGCCGGTAACTTTTCTGCGCGATAGCTATCATAGTAGGCTAATGCGCTCGAGAATGCCGGTACTGGAATTCCTCGCTCAATTGCCACAATGATTACATGGCGCAATGCATATTGATAGCTTTCTATGATTTCTTTAAAATATGAGTCGATCAATAAGTTTTGTAAGTTAGGTACACGGTCATAGGCGTCTTTTATTTTTTGTAAGAATTGCGCACGAATAATACAGCCACCACGAAAAATCATCGCAATATCTCCGTAGCGAAGGTCCCAGTTGTATTCTTCAGATGCAGCCCGCATTTGCGCAAAACCTTGGGCGTATGAACATATTTTACTCATGTACAAAGCTCTGCGAACTGCTTCAATCAATTCTTCTTTGTTACCTTCGAAGGCTCTGTCGTGCGGCCCCCTTAAGATTTTACTTGCCTTGACTCTCTCTTCTTTCATCGCAGAAATATAACGGGCAAATACCGATTCTGTAATAATAGGAAGAGGAACTGCTAAGTCCAATGCACTTTTACTTGTCCACTTACCTGTCCCCTTTTGTCCTGCTGTGTCTAAAATCAAGTCAACTAGTGGTTTTCCAGTTGCTTCATCCACCTTCGAGAAGATATCTGCTGTAATTTCTATCAAATAACTGTCTAATTCACCTTTGTTCCATTCTGCAAACACTTCATGAAGTTCGTATGCACTTAGGCAAAGTGTATGCTTCATTATAAAATAAGCTTCCGAAATCAACTGCATATCCCCGTACTCGATTCCGTTGTGCACCATTTTCACATAATGTCCGGCACCATTAGGACCGATGTATATACAACAAGGTTCTCCGTCCACTTTTGCTGAGATCGCCTCTAGAATTGGCTTTACCATCGTGTACGCTTCTTCCTCGCCACCCGGCATAATTGAAGGGCCTGTCAATGCCCCTTCTTCCCCACCTGAAACACCCGTGCCAATAAAATGAATGCCTGTGGCAATTAATTCTTTATTACGCCTAATTGTGTCGTCGAAAAATGTATTTCCACCATCGATTAAAATATCCCCTCTATCAAGATAAGGTTTCAACAAATCAATCGTTGAATCTGTTGGTGCCCCTGCTTTCACCATTAACAAAATCTTGCGAGGTCTTTCCAATGAGTTAACAAAATCTTCGATGCTATATGTGCCAACAATCCTTCTTCCTTCTCCTTCTTTTGTTAAGAACTCATCCGTTTTGTCGGAGGAACGGTTGTACACAGAAACAGAATAACCACGACTTTCAATATTCAATGCAAGGTTCTTTCCCATAACTGCTAAACCGATTACACCGATTTGTTGTTTTGTCATATAACCCGCCCCTTCGAGATGTCAATTATACTCCCTAAACTTTATTACTCGTCCATTGTCGCCTATTGCGAATACTTTAAACAAATGGGCATTTCACCAACAGTACGTACGATTGTTTACGATCAACTCGTCCTCAAAAAATGTATTCCCTCCATTGCTGACAATGCTTTGTTCAAGGAAACGCTTTAATAAACTAATCGTTAAATCTGCTCAAGTTCCTTTTTCCCTTTTTCAAATCCGGGCTTGCCGAGTATGGCAAACATATTCTTCTTGTAAGCCTCGACCCCCGGCTGGTCAAACGGGTTTACACCCATGAGGTATGCGCTAACGGCGCAGGCCTTTTCAAAAAAGTAGACCAGCTCGCCAAAGGTATATTCATTCATTTCATCCAGTGTCACAACCGTATTGGGCACGCCTCCCTCCACATGGGCCAATATGGTTCCCTGGAAGGCACTTTTGTTTACTTCGTCCATCGTCTTACCGACCAGGAAATTTAACCCGTCAATATTTTCCGGATCTCCCCCAATCGTCATTTCCACTTTTGGTTTGGTAACCTGAAGCACGGTTTCCAACAGGTTGCGCTGCCCTTCCTGTACATATTGCCCCATCGAATGCAAATCCGTCGTGAAGTCCAATGATGCAGGAAAGAGGCCTTTTTGGTCCTTCCCCTCGCTTTCGCCAAACAACTGCTTCCACCATTCGGATACATAGTGTAGGGATGGTTCATAATTCACAAGCAATTCCACTGTTTTCCCTTTTCCATATAGGACATTTCGTACGGCCGCATACTGATAGCACTCATTTGACAGCACATCCGGGTTGTCGTATTTATGGTAGGCTGCCTTGGCTCCCTCCATTATCTGATCTATATCCAGCCCGGCCGCCGCCATCGGCAAGAGGCCGACTGAAGTCAGTACCGAGTAGCGCCCTCCTATGTCATCCGGAATCACAAAGGTTTCATACCCTTCCCTGTCGGCAAGCTGCTTTAAGGAACCCATCGCTTGATCGGTGGTGGCGAAAATGCGCTCCCTTGCCCCGTCTTTCCCATACTTCTTTTCCAGAAGCTCCCGGAAAATGCGGAAAGCAATCGCTGGCTCCGTTGTCGTCCCGGACTTGGAGATAATGTTCACGGAGATATCCTTGCCGTCCAGCAGCTGCAATAGGTGGGAGACATAGGTGGAACTGATGTTTTGTCCGGCGAAATAGACCTGTGTCCTCCCGTCCATCTGGTTATGGAAAGTATGGGCCAATGCTTCGATGCCCGCCCTTGCGCCTAGATAGGATCCGCCGATGCCAATCACGATCAAGGCATCCGAGTGGCTTCGAATCCTCCCGGCCGCTTGTTTGACACGTAGAAATTCACCTTCAACAAAACGGATCGGCCAATCTACCCAACCGAGAAAGTCGGAACCTGGACCTTTTTTGTCATGAAGCCGGTTATGGGCCACATGTACGAAATCGGCCAGCTGGTCCACTTCACTTTTTTTCATAAATGACAAGGCATTCGAGTAATCAAAAGAGATCGACATTATGACATTTTCCCTTCTTTATAGTAAGTGCATTTATTTGTTCCAGTGTTGGTTCCTTTTTTTCAATAAATGTCTAGTCCGCAAGTTATTGACTTGTTTTCTTGAGGTCCTGCGAAAACATGCTCAATAAATAATCACAGGTTCTTTTTCATAAAACCCGGTGTATTGGTGTCGATATTAAGCTGGCCACCTTTATTGGCTTTTGTAATAAAAATAAACTTTGAAGAAACATAGTAGCAAATTCCCGTTACAAAGTATGTTGGGATACCAGCAGTAACATAATAGAAAAGATAACTTGGCTCATCCAACCAAGGATTATACATATACCAATAGAAAACGGTCCCAACAAACATGCTTAACGCTGCTGAAGGATTAATACCATGCCAGTATTTATATATTCCATTTGTGTTGTAAAGATCACGTACTGATATGGTCTGTTTCTTAACAAAGAAGAAATCTGAAACAACAATACCACCTAATACTGACATGATAAATGAAATGAATAATATAAAAATATTATAAGAATCATAAAAAGCTGGAGTAAGGACTAATAATATTACAGGTATGTTGGTACCCATAGCAATCGCCCATTTCTGTTTGGGGAATACCGTTTTAAAGCTGATGGCTTGGGAATACATGAAGAAGATGGCCGCAGTCACATTTCCTAATATTAGAAGTCCTAAGCCTAGCACCGCAAGAGCTGTACCGCCGATTTCCAGCATCCAGTCTGTTGGATTTAACGATCCAGTGAGCAAAGTCATAAAAACGGCTAAAACAGCTGCAATGCATAATCCTATGCCATAGCTTAGGAATCCCCCGTTAAATGCACCTTTTTCAGTTTTGCCGAGACGGCTGTATTGTCCTAAATATGGCAGCCAAGAAAATGCAAGACCGACATTTAGCTCGATCGCCGTTGAAAATGATCTTCTGACAGTTTCATATGGTTCTGCAGGCTGTAGACTAAAGACCTTATCCAATCCTTGTACAAATAAAACCACTCCAAGTAGGACCAAAATAAGTACAAGCATGGCGGGAGCGCCAATCCAGTTGAAATACTTAATGACGACAGGACCTTTTGCAGTGATAAAAAGACAGAGAAGAATCAACGAAACTGAAAAAAAAGGAACCCCGAAACTGTTTACTGTGAATATATTATCTGTATGGAACATTCTTAATATCTCAACAATTGCTTGACCAGACATATACATCGTAAAAGCCGTATATCCTAAAGTCGTTACGGCAAACAACACCCAGAGGAAATTCGATCCAAGATAGCCCAGAGAACTTCTAAACCCGACAAATGTATCCACCCCATATCTAGCGAAATAAACGGCAATCGGGGCAATTAATAACATCGGAATTGCATTTCCAAATAAAATGGCACCGATGGAATCTTTAGCATCTAACATTATGCCTGTGTATCCCCCGGTAAGCAGGCTGAAACAAGACAAGCCTGTTCCTAGTTGAATAAGCAAAAGACTCCAAAACCCTAAAACTCTATCACTTTTTTGTGCAGGCAAAAACCCAAATGCAACCTCTTTTGAGATAGATGAATCATTACTACTCATAAAATCCCTCCTTAAGAAAGCGCTTTAATTTTATAAAAAAGTTATTCCCTTAGTTCCTCAATGCTGATATCTGAGAAATCAAAGATTATAAGTTTTACTTTTGGCATTTTAATTCCATATCAGGTAGATCAAATAAAGACTGATAGCAAAAACTAAAAATAACGGAACTGAAAAATCCAATAAGGTTATTCTTTTAACCTCCGATTCCTGCCCTTCAAATTCCTCAATGCGCGTGTTTAAATCAGCATATAATTGCTTGATAAATGAATCTTCTGAACGTGTATTTCTTAAAATTACATCGTCTGTAACTCTCGAATCATACTCTGCTGGTTCTATTACACCAACATGTTCTCTCATTTCTAACACATCATCTTGTGCTTTCTTTTCCAAGACAATCACTTTAGTATTCATATTTTTCACACTCCATATCATCTAATTGTAAGTTAGGCGATGAATATCCTGAACACCTCACCGTTATACCGATGGACAGTTGGGAAGTAAATATATAAAGAATGAATCCTTCACAATAACCATTATGTGTGCGACCGAACTTTTCATTGAAACTTCTGAACTACCATGTTCCCCCTTGATCTCAATTACTCGAAATTGTAGATTAATCCTATAATTGCATAAACGGGTAAACAAAGCCTAGTTGGTTTTCCCAATTATCGAGACAAGTGAAAATTCCAGAAAAACTCATTACGTAGATCTGATCAGAGACTGCTTTCTTTTAGGCGTCACCACATTATTTCTGTCTACACAGGCAGCTGAGCAAGTCCAAAAGGTGCAAATTGTATAGGTTCCTCCCGCTTCATCATTAGAAACACTGAAAAAGCAAAGTTTGGTAGAAGGGGGCCCCAGAACTTTGCTCCAAAATTTTTTTCGATTTAAAGACTTTTTCCTATTACATATACAAGATTTTATAAAATGGAGTTATCAACACTGATATGCGCGGTCATATAAACTCCTTATCTTTTTATTCAAACCAAGGAACTTCAATCAGGGTTTTACCAATCCACTCACGCAAGATTTCATTAGTAGGACCCATGATCGCCCCGGCCCGACCGTCGCGCAAGAATTTTTCCACTTGACCTGTCAGATAGCCTCTGCCGCCGGATACTTGCAGTGCCTGGTTGGTTACCTGGATAACAATATCAGCAGCATGGGTTTTTAGTTGCCATAGTGGATAAAGGCATTCCGATAGTGCACGCCCATTTTGAATGGTATTGTCCATGCCCTCCGCTGTTCGGTACAACATGGCTCTAGCGCTATCTACCAAAATTTGAGCCTTGGCCAGTTCGTGACGTATGACTTGATATCCTGCAACAGATTTCCCTGTATCTGCGTGAACCTTTTTCTTGGCACCATCAATCGCAGCGTTAAGCGCTCCTTGAGCAATACCGGTCCAGCATGCAGCAGTTCCTAACAAAAACAGGGGATCGATTGTATTATCATTATAATAATTCATACCACCCTCACTACCAAGGCGGTCCTCTTTAGGAACGAACACATCTTTGAATTTCATCGGACCACTGGAGTTACCACGCAGACCCATGGCTGAAAATGGAAAGGATTCAACCCCTTCCTGATTATTATTCACCAGTAAAAACATTAACTTATCCGACTCAACGCTGTTCGGAAAAGATGTGGCAACAACATACCAATCTGCTTCTCCAGCACTTGTGACAAATGATTTATCTGCATTCAACAAATAGCCGTCCCCATGCCGCGGAGCTTCACTGACTACGTTCCAAAAATGGCTTCCTGTTGCCGGTTCACTGAATGCCAATCCACCGATTTCTCCCTTCAGCACACCTGGGATATATCGCTGTCGCTGTTGATCGGTTCCTGCTGTATACAGTGTTTGTACCGCTGCAGTGTGCATCACCCAGCACATCGTTGAAGAAGCACAATATTGGGCAAAACTTTGAGATAAAATTGCGAACCCTGTAAAGCCAGCTCCAAGCCCGCCATCATCAGCTGGAATGGTCACTGCAGCAAATCCAGCCTCCGCAATTTTTCTTAAACTCTCACGGGGATAACAGCTCTGCTGATCAGAAGTGGAGGCCCGGGGCAGTAACTCATTTTTTCCGAGCAAATGAGCCGTTTCTTGAAGTTTTTCATAACCTGGGGGAACCTTCCACCAACTTGGAATCTGCATGACTCCTTCTTCTAAAACAATGTTATTGACTGTCATATTCATCACTCTCCATTAGTTTTTTAGTCATAAGTTCAGATATAAGAAGGGAACGCGAAGCACTTCCTAAGCACTTCAAGCGTCCCCCTGTTTCTCCCCAAAGCACAGAAGCTATGAACAAATTTGATGATTAACTAAATTTTCCCTTACATAAATGAAGGTTCTGGCGCTCTGTGTCCAGTATAGATTGCATCTCCATCACTCTCACCGTCAAATACAACGGTTGTAGTAGGAGTGAAAAGGAAAACATCGCCCTTTTCTGCTGTATACTTTTTTCCTTGATCGTCACGTACAACAATCTTTCCATTGATGATGACCTTTATTTCCAAAAATGTGTAGGTGAATTCAAATTCTTCCCCAGGCTGCATGGAGAAGTAACCCATTTGTAATGGTCTTTCATCTGAACACACGGGGACATCAATGATCTGGCTTTTAAGTTTCGGTACTCCCAACAAATCATTTAATTCTTTCTTTTTGTACGTGCCAGCTTTAATCAATTGCACCCCTGGTTTTACATGTAAATAATTAAACTCTGTTTTTGTAACAGTTTGTTCACTCATCTTCTTCACTCCCAATTAATAGTATTAATTAGGAAGGATTAGGAATTATCCTTCCTAATTGGTGTCCCATCGCCTTCGCAAACAAGCTTGTTTCCATAAAATCTAATGCCGTTCAATATATTCCCTTTTACATAAACGAAGGTTCTGGCAATCTGTGTCCGGTATAGATGGCGTCTCCATCGCTCTCTTTATCAAAAATTACTGTCGTGTCCGGGGTAAATATTAAAACATCGCCCGCTTCGGCTACATGTCTTTTTCCTTGATCGTCACGGACAATGATTTTCCCATTGACAACGACCTTCACTTCCAGGTATGTGTACGTGAATTCGAAATCTTCTGATGGCTGCATGGAGAAGTATCCCAAAGATATTGCGTTTTCTGTTGAAGAAACCGGTACATCAATGATTTGGCTCTTAAGTTTTGGAATTCCCAAAAGATCATTTAATTCTTTCTTTTTGTACGTGCCGGCTTTAATCACCTGCACGCCCGGCTTTTGACTTAAATAATAGTATTGCGTCTGTGTCGCCGTCTTCTTGCTCATCTTCTTCACTCCTATTTTTTAGTTTCCTACATCTTTCTCAAGCGCTTTCATTTTCTGAAGTGTTCTGCCGGTTTCTTGATTTAAAAGGTACAGAAATCAAACTTGATATTGTAGGACAATTTTATAATCACATAAAAAACGAGCAAAACATACTTGATTTTCCCAATTATCGGGATGACCCTATTTTTTGAATTGAGAACCGACAGTTATAATTTTGTTACATAGGATCTAGCTATGGCAAGGCACAATAGTGACAGTGCAGATATGCCGATTATCGCTAGATAGGGTGCAGAAGCGAATCCCCAAAACTCGCTCATTTCTGGCATAAAGATCACCTTCTTTCCTGGTTTAATGTCATTAGATTATTCCTGTGTCACGCATCCGCTGTTCACCAAAACTTGTAAGTGCAAACTTAAATAAAATCTTTCCCTCACCGAAGTGTTCACCCTCGTCTATTTTTTCTTCAATGGTTTCTATTAGTGCACCTGAAAACAAATCGGTTAATGTAACACGAACATTGCCCTTTGCATAATCTCCAGCCAATTGATATTCAGTCAGAATTTTGTCTGCTATGTTATAATCCCATATTCCGTTTTTTTGGCCATTGGAGTTTTCACGAACTATTTGCAGTATTCTCCCTTTCATATGCATCTTAGGCATTTTCGATGGCCTCCTCACTACTTTTATTATCTGAAGGAACTGAACGGATAACCTCCAAGACATCTCGCTTTTCGGTATACATGACAAACCCGCCTATAATGACAACCAAAGCTCCTAACACAAAATTCCACTTTGGCATAGTAAGAGTGAAAATGCTTATGAATACGATTGAAAATAAACCGTATAAATCCCCGATTGCCTGGCCTCTTCCAACACCAATCAAAGGAAAAGATTTATACCATGAAACATAGCAAAAACCAAAAGTAATACCAGCTAGCAGCAACCAGATTATTGGCAATAGAGTCATTGTTTGTGAAATTATCGTCAGAATAGGAGCATCTACCAAAAAGATAAAAGCTGGCAGAATTACAGCTACCCACCAGAAAACTTCACCTGTAAATCTGAGAGTTAATCCTACATCAGGATCCGTGACATCCAGTGCTCTCCCAGCAATTGCGCCTTCAACGCCCCATCCCACAGCAGCCATTAAGCCTCCTACGTATCCTAACCAAGCCCCTGAACTGCCTTTAATTTCTTCTAAAATACCTGGAGCAAATACGACTACCCCGCCAGCCATTATCATTGCAATGCCTAAAATGGCCCTTCGTGTGATCTTTTCGTCGTACCATTTGAACGCTAATATGGAGCCTACAATCGGATACATCAGTGCTGCAACTGCCGCAAAAATGCCACCAACATAACCGATCGCTAAGAAGCTTCCAAAAATCGCCATTGGCCCCCCGAATATGGCAGCCCAGAAGTACCATTTAGTAATGTTTCTAAACTGTACAATAGTTCGACCGTAATCCTTCCATTTACCAAGTACACCAATCCAGACAAACATGAATAATAGAACTGATACTGCATTTAAAGCCGTAATGACTGCCGCCGCCGTCAAGTACTGAATATTTGAATCCAAGGCCATGGAAACATAGGGAAACTCATACCATATTGATGATCCTGGCACATACCATGCTCCCCATAATATTGCCGCCCATAAAGCCCACATAAATCCCCAACGCACCGTCTTTTCTTTGTATTTATTTCTTGCAGCTTCCACTGACTTCATAAAACCCCTCCTAACTGTATTCTGGTACACACAACAATTTCAGCATCCCACTTTACTGTGTAATGATTGAATTGAAACAATAGAAGTTTGCCTTAACCGACATTTATTCGCTCATATTCTTCCCTCCAATACCTTTTGGTTGGTGTTTGTCTTAATGCTTTTTTAATCTCTTACAGGAGTAGCACAATCCTATAATTAAAAAGAAAAAAAGCCTACCCCATTTTCTCAATTATCGAGATTCAACCAAATTTTCATAAACTAACAGGAGTATCTTCAAATCACGGGGTGCAAAAAAGTAGATAACATTAAGTTTTTTGCATGAATTCACATATGAATTCACGCTATTTTTGTTATAACCAAAATGGCTTTATATCTTTGCTTGAAGAGGCAACTCGCTTCTGTCATTATAGTAATGATGAAGATGTAGGCACAGAACCTGTTTTGTGGCTGCCTTAGGCAATATTTGAATACGCAAAATAAAAAGCATTGGAATCTGTTAATTCCGATGCTTTTTTCATGTGATTTTCACTGGAATAGAGGGTAGAAATCATATGCTATTTGATATTGCGTAGATTTAGAATAAGATTGGAGAAATAAATTGATCTTGCTGAAAGATTATTTTACGTCCAAAAGTCAGTTGTAGAATTCCATGAGTGTATCTTCACTTCCAGAATAGAATTACAGACATGTATGTTGAGCATGGGGGAATTATAGGTCAATTCTTCCTGAGGTATCGAGATTTGAGTTGGACAAGTGAACTATACCTCTCTTCATTAAAACAAAGTAAATAAGCCGGCCATTGGATGGAGGTCGGCTTATTTCAACTATTTAGTTACTATCTCCTCTACTGCATTTACAATATCATTCGACGTTAATTGGTAGAATCGCTTTAAATATTCAGTCTTCCCAACTTGACCAAACTGCTCTTTGACCCCAATTCTTCTCAATAATGTAGGGCAGTTTTCACTCAATACTTCAGCAACCGAACTTCCCAACCCGCCAATGACGTTGTGATTTTCCGCGGTTACAACCGCTTTCGTCCTTGCAGCGTATTTTACGATAAGGTCTTTATCGATTGGTTTTATGGTGTACATATCAATCACGGTTGCTTCTATCCCATTTTCGAGCAGCTGATCTGCAGCTTGCAATGACTCGGCCACCATAATGCCGCTTGCGATGATCGTAACATCTTTTCCTTCACGCAAAACTTTGCCCTTACCTGTTTCAAATGTCTCCTGTTCATCATAAATTTTAATCGCATTTTTTCGGATAGTGCGGATATAATGAATCCCATATTCATGAGCAACTTTTCTCAATAAATAACCAAGCATTGTAGAATCGCTTACTTCATATACGGTTGCATTGGGAATAAGGCGGACAAGCCCGAGATCTTCAAAAGCCATATGAGTCCCGCCGTTGTGTTCAGCAGTAACGCCCGAATCAGAGCCTAATATTTTTATATTCAGCCGCGCATACGCACCAGATACGAACAATTGGTCAAAAGCTCGCCTTGTCGCAAATTGTGCAAAAGTGTGGACGAAAGGAATTTTACCGGTGAGCGAAAGCCCTGCGGCCACTCCCGTCATATTGGCTTCCATGATTCCGCAGTTAATGAGCTGATTGGGAATTTCCTTCAGAATTTTATTTGTGCTGATGGCGCTCATCAGGTCAGCTTCAAGGGCAATGATTTTCGGATTATTTCGGGCTAACTCCAGAATCGTATTTGCGTACATTTGCCGCATTTCAATCTTTTCTGTTTCGTATTGCTTCGAGGCCGCTTGTATCACCGTTCCACCACCCTCCCGATTTTTCTTTCCAAGTGGTCGATTGCTTCTAAAATCGCTTGTTCATCCTCGTTGTTGGGCCGGAGATGATGATTGTCGGCTTTTTCCTCCAAATAAGGAACTCCCTGTCCTTTTATCGTATCTAAGATGATGGCAACCGGTTTGTCCATCTGGTTCTTTCCGCGTTTAATGGCATCCAGGATTTCTTCTAATGAACTGCCGTCCACCTTTATTGTAAAAAAGCCAAATGCCTGGAACTTCTCAGCAAAATCGAGCGGATCAATGATGTCCTTCGTCGGGCCGTCGAGCTGCTTTTTATTATCATCCACAAACACAAATAACCGGTTTAGCTTATGATGAGCGGCAAACTGAAAGGCTTCCCAGCACTGCCCTTCATTTAATTCACCATCACCGACAATGGTGAACGTGTAGTTTTCCATTCCCGAAAGCTTATGGGAAAGAGCTATGCCAACGGCTGCCGATGTTCCTTGCCCGAGCGATCCGGTCGTCATATCCACACCAGGAGTTAAATTTCGGTCTGGATGAGAGGGTAACGTCGTTCCATTCTGATTTAATGTGTAAAGGATTTCCTCAGGGAAATATCCTTTCAGCGACAGAGCCGCATAATAGGCTGGACCTCCATGGCCTTTTGAAAGGATAAAATAATCTCTGCCTTCCCATTTTGGATTTCGTGGATTAACCTGGAGAACCTCGCCGTAAAGAACGGCAAGGACCTCCACAATTGACAAGCTTCCTCCATAATGGCCAAATCCCAAATGATGCAATTCTTTTAATGTTAATAAGCGGATTTCGTCACGGAAGGTTTCAAGATGTTCCATTGATGTGATCATGCTTAACCTCCTTAAGCAAGCGATTCTATGTCCTATGCTTGAATTTGCTTGTTGTCATCTTTTGACTTTCGCATGAACCCGAAAATAACAGCCAGTAAAGCTATGCCGATAACAAGGATGGTTACACCTCTGCTTCCGAAGGAGTTCGCGACATTTCCAAGAAGAATGCCTGCTGCTCCAAAGTCACTATCTGAAAAGGTTGTATTTGCAAATCCCAGATCACCGAGGACAGGCATTAGAAATACAGGCAGGAAGGTGATCAGCAGACCGTTAGCAAAGGACCCAAGTGTGGCCCCGCGAATTCCACCGGTTGCGTTTCCAAACACTCCGGCCGTCGCCCCTGTGAAAAAGTGTGGCACAACACCCGGTAAAATGATGACCGCTCCTGCAGCTCCAAGAATAGCCATCCCTACAATCCCGCCAATGAAGCTGCAGAAAAATCCGATTAATACGGCATTTGGTGCATATGGGAACACAACTGGACAGTCAAGTGCCGGCTTTGAGTTCGGTACAAGCTTGTTTGAGATCCCTTTAAACGCAGGTACGATTTCAGCTAAAACGAGACGGACACCTGAGAGAATAACAAATACTCCGGCAGCAAATGTGACTGCTTGAATAATAGAGAATACAAGATAATGAGTTCCATTGCTCAATTCTGTTTCCACATAGGATGGACCTGCAAAAAGTGCAATGATTACATATAAAACCGTCATCGTAAGGGCAATGGTTACTGAACTGTCACGCAAAAATCCGAGTCCCTTTGGAAACTTAATATCTTCTGTCGATTTGGACCCTTTTCCTACCATTTTTCCAACCAGCCCGGAAAGTGCATAACCGAGAGTTGAGAAATGGCCAAAGGCAACACTGTCATTTCCGACTATTTTTCTCATGAACGGCTGGGCAATTGCCGGGAAAATAGCCATGATCAAGCCGAGGGCGATCGAACCGACGACAACCAAGGATATTCCTTCAAGACCTGATACGACCAATATGATCGCCAGCATACAAGCCATGTATAAAGTGTGGTGTCCGGTCAAGAAAATATACTTTAACGGCGTAAACCGGGCCACCAAAATGTTGGCAAGCATTCCAAAAAACATAATAAGTGCTGTTGCACTGCCATATTCAGTGAGCGCCATTGCGACAATTGCTTCATTATTAGGGACGACTCCATTGACATTAAATGCTTCCTGAAACATCTTTCCAAATGGTTCAAGCGAGCCGACCAGGATTCCTGCTCCAGCTGCAATTACAAGAAATCCAAGGAATGATTTCGTTGTTCCCTTGACAATTTCGCTTGCTGGCTTTTTCTGCAGAACAAGGCCTATAAATGAGATTAGTGCAATAAGCACAGCAGGCTGACTCAAAATATCCATCATTAACTTAAGAAATCTCTCACCCATGATTAAAACCCCCTTATTTTTTTACAACAAACCTTTATTTTTTAATATTTCCACAAGCTTTTCCCTGATTCCGTCCTTGTCGATGATACTTTCGATGACCACCACCTCCCCCAAGTGCGCCATTCCCTCAGCAATGTCTTTTGTCGCAATAAAACAGTCGGCCATGTCCGGCGTCGCAGAGCTTAAATCTGAATGGCTGACTTCGACTCCCTTTACGCCGAGCTCATTTAAAATATCCTGGACATTCATCTCGAGCATAAAACTGCTTCCAAGTCCTGATCCACATACCGCAAGAATTTTCATTATGTTCCCTCCAATAAGTGTGTTGACCATGTTTCAACTACAATACTTTTGCGTACTGATCAAGGAGTTGAAGTACGTCTTCAGCACTATCCAACCCTTTTAGCTTCTGTACTTCTTCTTTGTTGCTTAATAGTCTTGTTAATTGCGAAAGGGCTTTCAAATGGCTTTTATTGTCTACTGCTGCTATGCAGAATAATAAGGAAACAGGGTATTTCTCATCATTACAGAAATAAACCGGCTCTGTTAACTTCAGAAAACTCATGCCAATTTGGTTAACACCCATTTCCGGACGGGCATGCGGGATAGCGATTTCCGGGCCAACGATGACATAAGGTCCCAATGTTTTTACATTATCGATTATGGCATCGATATAGGAAGGTTCAATCACCCCTTTTATCAGCAATGGCTGTGCTGCTACTTTTATGGCTTCCTCCCAATCTGGCAATTGGTCTTTAAACTGGATCGTCTCCTTCGTAATTAAATCGGTCAACACTGGCGCATTCCCCCTGTACCTAGTTGCATTTTTATGAATGGATAAATGATTGAGAGCTATTTTTAGGCCCTCCCTGTCAAAAACAGTTGCATATTCTTCTATCAATTGGATGAATTCATTTGAAGAGACACCTTGATGTTCAATGCCAAACAGATTTTGATATACCTCATTAATCAGGCTGCTTTTTTCCATCGGTGTCATAATCGGTTTTACCAGATAATAGTGCCGCCGGGTTTGGAGTGGCACAGTAGAAAAAATAATATCAAAGTCACTAAAGCTATTATTATTAAATTCTTTCAACGACACGGTTTCTTCGACGGAAATCTCAGAGAAAAGCGCTTCTAGCTGGTGCTTGACCATTAAGGAAGAACTGATTCCGCTTGGACAAACAATGACAGCACTTTTCTTTTTCGGCAGTAATTGCTTTGGCTTTTCCAAAAGCGCTCCGAAATGAATCGTAATAAAGCCAATTTCTTCATCCGGGATCGTAATATTTAAGAGTGACTCGATAGGAAGTAGCAATTCCTTGACGATAAAATAAAGCTCCTTGTGCTCTTTCTTAATCTCATTAAGCAATGGATTACTAATTGGAATGCGGTATTTCATCCGATAATAGGCAGGCTTAATGTGCTGGTACAGCGTTTCAATCACATTGTTCTTTTTTTGAAACGTAACGCAAGCCTTCGATTCAAATTCTGTGACGAGCCGGTCACATATGCTTAGAAGCAAATCATGATCATCTTTTACAACAGAAGCATTTCCCAGCGACAGACCTTGAAGCTGGATAATAAGATAACCGATTTCAGACTCTGCTTCTTCAAGGTTCAACAAGTGAACCAGTTTGTTGGCAACAACTTTAAGCGGGTCCTGCATTAATACATCCAGCTCATCCGAATATATCTGAACGATTTTATTCGCCCTTTGCCTGATGCAATAAAATTGTAAAAAGAAAGCAAATTGACTGAGTCGTTCCTCGACAAACTGCAGGTGAAAATCCCTCTCCACTGAAAGAAGATGCTGTGTAATCTCTTTCAGATGTATCTCATGCTCGCCTTTTCTTAAAATATAATGCAGGAGCTTTTCTCCATTTGGCTTTTGCAGAAGTATATTTAATTGATTCATGAGGAGCACACGTTTATCCCACTCTGTTCCCTTTAAGTGATATCCCGATTTTCTGCTATAAGAAACTTTAATAAGGAAAGGGATGATCATGTCATTCAACTTTCTCACATCAGAAATGACTGTGTTTTTGCTTACCTTTAAAAGGTCAGTCAGATGGGCTGAGGAGATTGGTTCATGTCTGGCGAATATATAGAGGCAGATCGCCAAATACCTTTCCTCGTCTGTCAGAATAAAATCTTCTTTTGAAAACACCGGTAAATCAGAAACATGGTCAAGTACTTGCGCAGGAACATCAATAAACTGATTTCGCTGGACAGTAATCGATGGAAGTTTCTCTTCCTTCAGCCAATGATTGATTTTGTCCAAATCATATTTAATTTGCCGTTTGGATAATTGTGTCTGATTCATTAGCTGCGGTATGGTTGTCTTTTTAAAACGGACAAGATGGTTCAGTAAGATTGAAGGCCGTTCTTCTAAAATCATTCAATCACCCCTGCTTACTTTCATTGTATTAGAAAGCGCTTTCAACTTGTATAACTGTTGGAACCAAAGTTTGTTTCGTAAATTGAACAAAATTGCGCTGAACGTCTGAAACATACAATACTGAAATTTTTTGAGCTTATAATAACACTTTTATATTCAATGAATATAGGCTGATTTTTAAAAAAATGCAAAAAAGCTTATCTCATTGAGACAAGCTGGCTTTAAAAAAGGCACATCCTGAAATTGATAGTCATTTGAATGTACCGATACTATCCCGACCGAATTCCAATTCCCATGTTATTCTTTCCCTTGCTTTTTATCCGGAAAAAGCTCTTCCGAAGCCTCGATAATTGTATTCGGACGAAGGGTTTCTATGTTAAAAGGACCTGTTGCTTCTTCCCTGTCCTGCCGCACCCGGTTTGCTAATTTAATACGGGATCTGATAACCCAATAAATAGCCGTATATAAGACCACTAACGACAATCCCGCTGCAAGCCCCGCTCCCTGTCCGGGAACTAACGGCATACTTGCAATAATCGCCACTAAGCTTGCTAAAACCAGCCACGACGAAAACGGATAGCCCGGCAGCTGGCACTCACCCTCCCCGGGGCACCCGTGTTTCCTCCGAAACTTGAAGTGAGTGGCAATGATGACAGCATAGGTAAACAGTAGAGCAAACCCGCCGGAGCTTATCAAAAACACATAAACTTGTTGTGGGAGAAACAATCCAAGCCCTAATGCTGCGAGCATAGCGGCACCTGAAAAGAGGATCCCCCGGTAAGGAACATCTCCTTTGCCCTTTACCCATGAAGGAGCATGTCCCTCATCGGCCAACGATCGGATCATGCGCCCTAATCCAAACGTTGCTGCCAGCATCGTGGAGAGAATAGCGGTCACTAAAACGACATTGATGACGGTTCCAGCCCAGCCAAATCCATGCCTCGTAAGGACCGCTACCATCGGACTTACCTCTTCCGTTAAACCAGCCGTCGGTATTAAGGGAAGCATTACGGCAATCGCAGTAATATAAAGTCCTACCAGCGCTAATATGGTATAGGTAATCGCTCTCGGTACCGTTTTGTGAGGATCACTCGTCTCAGAAGCTGCCAAACCAATGATCTCAAAACCAGCATATGTAAACATTACGACCAGCATGCTTCCGGCAATTCCTCCAATCCCTCCAGGAAGCCAAGGTTCTGCAGCTAACTCGCCGGCTCCTACCCGGGGAGCGCCTGGCATTAACCCCAAGATTAAAACAAAACCGAGAATAATAAATCCTGCGATAGCAAGAAGTTTTACAGCTGCAAGCCCACTCTCCAATCGGCTTAAACGCTCAGCGCCCAGTAAATTGAGCAGTGTTACCCCTATAATAATGATCGATCCTAATAACGGCAGAGAAATACCCGGCAACCACTCCCTTAAAAAAATCGATGCAGCAGTGGCCTCACTTGACATGGCCAGAATAAGGCCTGTCCAATAGACCCAACCCACTACAAAGCCCACTCCTGGACCATAGGCCCTTTCAGCGAAAGTACGAAATGAACCAGGGGCTGGGTCCGTCACTGTCATTTCCGAAAGCGCAAAAAGGATAAAATATACTAAAACGCCACCCAATATGTATGAAATAATAACAGCAGGACCCGCAGTCCGGACGGCCAGGGATACTCCGAGAAAAAATGATCCGCCCACTACAGTTCCCAAAGCCATCATCGCCAACTGCCATGCCGACAGTCCTTTTTCCATGATGATTCCTCCCAAACTTAACCTATTTATAAAGATTATTTGCAATTAACAATAAATTATGTGAGGGCGTGTCTTGTTTTTTGCATTGGCTCCGGTTCGAAAATAGGAGTTGAGACTAAAAAATTATAATTTCTCTTTTCAATTTTTGATTGATGGTGCTATCCAAACAATTTATGTATGAACTCCTTTTTAATTTTGGGCAAACCTGTCCCTTGAGATTATCCCCATTAAGTAGACAGTTTTTAAAATTTAAAAAGCCCCTTGCCGAATCGACAAGGGATTGAGAAAACATTATATAACTTCCATCTTTTCAACTTTTCCTACAGCACTCCGCCCCAAAATATGATCCGAAGTCAAGTAAGCCAAAGCCATAATCGTTTCAGTAGGATTATAGGATGGCAGCGTCGGGAACTGGCCTCCACCCACTGCAAACAATCCTTTACACTCATGGACCTCGCCGTATGGATTAACCACAGATGCAGCAGGGTCCCAGCCCATTCGATGAGTCCCTGTATCATGGACAGTAACATGGTAATTCGGAGTCGGCGAATCCTCCCACCAATCCTTCATTCCCATTTCCCGGGCCAGTTGTCTCTTGATCTTCATAAAGTATTCAACTGTTTTGCGGTCGTATTCCGTCCAGTCATGCGTGATTCTTAATGCTGGCTGGCCGAATGGATCCTTCACCTTCGGATCCAGGTCAACGTAGAATTGTTCCGAAGGCAAGGTTGAGTGCTGAGAATACATTTTGAATAGCTTGCGATAGTTTTCACTGAGCCAGTCTTTCAAGCCCTTACCCCACTTTGGAACATGCGGCGGAAGACTGTGCACCGTTTCGATTGGCTGCATGTCCCCCGTCCAAGTATTGATCGGCGATCCCCAAAGCACTCCCTCTTCATTGTCTGGAATTAATTCCGATGTCAGATCGTCAAGCACACTTCCTGATTGCAGAGATCCCATGAACGGGTTCGTTATTTCAGGCATGATGCCTGTAAACCAGCCGTAATTATGAATGGATAAGTGTTTGCCGACATGTCCGCTTTCATTAATTCCTGAAGCCAGAAGCAGCCGTGCATTTTCGAGGGCATAACAGCTCAGTATCACAATATCAGCTGTTACCTCAACAACATTTCCTTCAGAGTCAAAATAGGAAACGCCATGGACGTGACCCGAAGAATCACGATTTACTTTAAACACTCGAACATATTGTCGGATCTCAAGATTATCTGTTTCTTTATTGGCGGCACTTACCAGTTCATGTGTGGACAGCTTGGCACCCACGTGGCAGTGATAACCGTGACAGAAACCGCAATTCGTACATGCTGAGCGGCCTTTATAATCGATTGTCGCAATGCCGGTTGGAGTCGCAAACGGATGATAGCCTAGCTTCCGCGCTGCTTCTGTGAAAAGTTTATCCGCTCCTGCCCGTGGTAAAGGAGGCATAGGATAGTCCCTTTTGCGCGGGGATTCAAAAGGGTTTCCTCCCTCTTTTACCTCACCTTGTATATTCCCGGGTTTGCCGGCAACCCCTAGCTCCCATTCCACCTTGTCATAATATGGTTCTAAATCGTCATAGCTGACCGGCCAATCCACCACTGTCGTATCGTCTGGAAGGGCCGATTCTGAAAATCGTTCGACAATTGAGCTTCTCATTTTAAAATCACTTTGGCGAAAGCGGAAGGATGCAGCACCCCATGAGCGAGTTCCTCCTCCTGTTCCGATCGAAGGCGGCGTTTGAAAAGGGTCGCCGAGTCCGAGTTTGTTGCTCGCCCATGGTAAAACGACGGCTTCTTTCTTGTTATTGGATCTCCAGGTAATCGGGTCTGTCCGCATATGCGGAACCATTGCACTGCGGCAATAATAGCGGATTTCATCAAACTTCGTTAAAAAATCCTGTTCTTTATAAAAAGCTCCTTTTTCAAGCCCGACTACTTTTAAGCCGGCCCGTGCAAGCTCAGTGGCGATAATGCCGCCGGAAGCTCCAAGTCCGACTACGATTGCATCATAATGTTTCGTCATTTTAGCACCTCTTTTTTAAGAGCGGATGCACCAAGCTTTTGAATATCAGCAAGTGATTTGATCTCAATCTGTTTGCTGTCATAACCAAGCTGCATTTGTTCCGGTGAATATCCCCATTGCGCTCCTGGGAAACCGATCATCTTCCACCCTACGCCATCACGGTTGCCGCCGTAAATTGGATCTCCAAACGTCCCTTCGATCGTATGCTCGTAGACAACTGAAAAAAATTGAACAAGCAGTAACTCGTCTTCTTCTATTTCGGAAACCGCTGTTGCCAACTCAGCTCTTAAATTATCAATATCCAGCAACACCGAATCCTGCTGTTCACTCGACAATTCTATAAACTCTTTGCCAAATTTCTTTTCACAAAACTGTTCGAAAATTGCCAGACCTTTTCGATAAAAGGTTTGCAGATGGCTGTAAAAGCCGGAAAGAGAGCGGTCAATAAATATGACTGCTCCTGCTTCCTTCGCCCCCGGACTGTTTTCTTCACTTGGAATAAATCGAGACGCGATCGCTTCAATCGTTCTTGCTTCTTCTTGATTAAGATACATATAAGCTTGGAAATCTTCTTGATTGTTCAACATCCCTTTCCTCCCTTATCAAAGTTAAGAATACAAATTAAAGAGTGTTTACTGACTTCTCAGTGAAAAGAGGGAGAGATTTAAAGCGTTTTGTATTTTCCGTAATCGCGATTTCAACAGGCAGACGCTCCATACTTGATGCTCCGAAGAATCCTGCAATTCCGCTTGTATGTTTTAAAACATACTCAACATCCTCTGGGACTGCGATAGGCCCTCCATGACAAATGACCACTGCATCAGGATTCACTTCTTTCGCTGCATCGCTCATTTTCTGAACACTTTCAACCGCTTCATCCAATGACATTGTGCTTTTCGCACCAATGAATCCTTTAAGTGTGGTTCCCACATGGGCAACAATGAGATCTGCTCCTGCCTCTGCCATTGACCGAGCTTCATTTTCATTAAATACATATGGAGACGTGAAAAGATCCAATTCATTGGCATAACGAATCATTTCGACTTCTCTTTCAAAGCCCATTCCGGTCTCTTCCATATTGGCACGCAAACGCCCTTCATAAAGGCCGACTGTCGGGAAGTTTTGCACGCCTTTGAAACCAATTTTCTTCAGTTCTTCTAAAAATTGCGGAATGATTCTGAACGGGTCGGTACCGCATACGCCTGCGAGAACAGGCACATGTTTTACGACTGGTAGAACTTCCGCAGCCATTTCAACAACAATTTGGTTGGCATCCCCATAAGGCATTAAACCAGAAATCGATCCGCGCCCGGCCATTCTGAAACGGCCAGAGTTATAAATGATAATTAAGTCGGCGCCGCCTTCTTCTGCACACTTAGCCGAAAGGCCTGTTCCTGCACCTGCTCCGATAATCGGCTTTCCTGCGGCTACCTGCTGTTTTAATCGGCTTAAAATTTCTTGTCTATTCATGGTTTAGCACCTCTTCTTTTTTGTATAGTTCATTGAGCTTGACCGCCATCGCTTCCGCGAATTTCGGGTCATTAATATTTACATTCATTTCGAACAGTTCAATATGAGAATCCAGTGACTCTCTTAAACTTGAAAATAAAGCCCGGTCAGCTTCTGGATCGTAAAACACCCCGCCATCTCCGGCAATGGATGAGATTCCTTTTAGTGGAACAAATACACTCACCGGCCCGGTGGCTTTATTCAATTTCTCAGCAATTCTTTTCCCTAGCTCAGCACATTCTTCAGCTGTGGTCCTCATCAGCGTGACGTTTGAATTGTGCTTATAAAATTTCCGGTGACTGTAGTGTTTAGGCAGTGTTTCAACGGGACCGAAGTTAACCATATCCAATGCACCGAGTGAAACAACCTGGGGAATGCCGAGCTTCCCGGCCATTTCAAGTCTGTCCGGACCAGCTGACAGCATTCCGCCTGCCAGCTCATCAGCGAGTTCAGTAGCGGTCAAGTCCAGAGACACGGCAATATATCCGTCTTTCATCAGAGATTCCATTGCTTTTCCACCTGACCCATTAGCGTGAAAGACGACGGTCTCATAACCTAAACCCTCCAATACTTTGCCTGCTTGGGTTGCACAAGCCGTTGTCACCCCAAACATCGAGATCGCCGCGATTGGCTTTTCTTCTTCCACGGTTTCTTCCAAGTATTCATTTGCTCGGACCATACCTGCGATCGCTGCGGCTGCATTCCGAAGGATTTTTTTCGAAAGACGGTTAATGCCAGCGATATCAACAACCGAATACATCATTGTGATGTCGGTTTGGCCAACATACGGACTTGTATCCCCTGATGCAATCGTTGACACAATCAGCTTCGGTACGCCAACCGGCAATTCACGCATTGCTCTTGCGGCTATCGACGATCCTCCAGAACCACCTAATGCGAACACACCTCCAAGACAGGCTTCCTCGTATAACTTCTTGATGAGCTTGGCCGCGCCTTCCGCCATCGCATCAATCGCCTTGCCACGATCGTTTTCGGCAACTAATTGAGCTATACTTGTACCGGCTGCATTTGCCACTTCATCCCGCACAATATCGGCCGTTACTTGTGGATTGCCAAGAATCCCTACATCCATCAGCAACACTTCACATCCATGCATACGGATGAGATCGCTGACATATTGATGTTCGATTCCTTTAGTATCAAGTGTTCCAATTACAACGACAGCTGCCATCCCCTTATGCCTCCATTACTTCCTATCGTACCGGGACTTTGCCTGGTTCAGCAATTGTGCAGTCGGAACCGTTTCGCATCGCTGCTTCCGACCCGGCAGGAGAATAAAGCACGAACACTCGCATCGGTTCCCAGCCTGTATTAATGCTGTAGTGGTACCTGCTTTCCGGGACATAGACCGTGCTTCCAGCCGTAATTTTAAAAACTTGCGGATTGCCATGCTCATCTTCAACCATTTGCTCCCCTTCACCGGAGATAATGTACATAATCTCTTCGGCACCCGGGTGGTTGTGCCTGCCATGCCCTTTGCCCGGATCAACAATCACCACTCCGGCACTAAAAGCAGTAGACCCGGTCAATTCGGGTGTGCTTGTCAGCTTGATCGTTCCCCAGTCAAACAGGAGCGTTTCTACTTGTTCAGGTGTAATATGAAACTGTTTATCTGCCATCCTTTATCCCTCCAATCTTTTTTGAAAAATTTAAATCTTCTCCAGTACAGCGTTTTGGCTTTCCACCTCTTTAATAACCGCTCGCAAATAATCATGAGCTTGACGTGCGACTAAATCGGGTTCAATATCGCGGCGGTCAAAACCGATTTCCATTGCCAGGTATCCGTCATAGTTGATATCTTTCAGTGCTTTAATGACAGAATGGAAATCTCCTCTTCCCTGGCCCGGCGCAAGACGATCGTTATCTGAAATATGCATGTGGGCCAGATTGCTGCCCATTTGATAGATATAATCACTGGAAACTTCCTTGCGATAAAGGGCATGGAATGTATCGAACATGACTTTGACGTTAGGCTGGTTGACTTCTTCCATTAACTCAAGAGCATCATCACAACGATCCACTAGATTGCTGTCAAACGGAGTCGGTTCCACCACTAGTGTGACTCCATAATCCTTTGCCGTGTTAGCGATTTCGGTCAAAGCTTCCTTACTCCATTCCCATGCCTGTTTTCGGCTAGTGCCGAACACTTGCCAGCCCGGGATATATAGAAGTGTTTTGCCACCCCACTCAGAACATAATTCAGCTAAATCTTTATAGTGTTCAATCGTATGCCTTCTTTCTTCCGCGATTGGCGAAGCAACATTATGTCCCGGACCACCACTTAAAGCTGGAAGCATACTGGACAGTTCCAAACCATAGTGATCAAGAATTTTTTTTACATCTTTGCGTCTTTCTTTTGTTAAAGTTGGAGGGTATGCATGCGGACTCGCTGCTCCAATCTCAATTCCGTCATAACCAATGTTGGCGATTCTTTTAATCACTTCTTCAAGTGGATAGGCAGGTAACCAAACCGGGAAACTCGCATACGGCCAAGTGTTGAAAGATAATTTCATTGACATGATTAAATTCCTCCTAATATTGTTAATAGATTAATAAGTGGTACCTTTGTATTCAGATAGATTCTCTTTAGAAACTACCGGTGACTCCAATTTGATAAACTCTGGTATTTCTTCCCCAGCCAATGCTTTAGCTGCGGCAATGATATTCATCGGTGTAATAACCGGATAAACCGTTGTCGATTCAATTACTCCCTTTTCAATCGCATCAAAAGCCGCTTCCTGACCGTCAATACTGATCACTTGTATTTCATCTTCACGTCCTGCTGCTTTGATTGCTTGTAGTGCACCAAGTGTCATAACATCAGCATGGGTAAAGACAGCATCAATCTTTCCTTTCGGAAATCGCTGCAGCATATCCTCCATGACTTTCAAACCTTGCGCCTGGTCATAGTTGGCAGCCTGACTGGCAATTACTTCGATTCCATCTTCACCTTTAATCGCATCCATAAAGCCTCTATTGCGATCAATCGTTGGCGATGCTGAAGGACTGCCTTGAAGTTCAACAACCTTTCCTTTGCCTCCCAATCTCTGAACGAGGTCTTTACCAGCAGCATTTCCGAGTTCATAGTCATCGGCTTTTATTGTTGTTAACACCGGAGCATTCACAGTTCTATCAACAGATATTACTTTGATTCCTGCCTCCGTTGCTCTCTTTACCGCCGGGGCAAGTGCATCTTTTTCGACCGCGTTGATGATGAGGACATCTATTCCTTTTGAGATAAAATCGTCAACGAGTCTGGTTTGAACGATTGGGTCGTTCTGCCCGTCCCCTACCAGCAGCTCAATATTCGGGAAAAACTTTTTCGCAGCTTCTTCGGTTTTATTTTTTATCGCGACACCGTAAGGAAAAGTCGTAGATGCAACTGCAAACCCAACCTTGCCTTTAATTGAGGCCGGATCCGCTTCCAGCTTCAACGCCTCCTGGCACTCACTTCCGCAATAAGGGCCGTACTCAATTTCTCCTGACGTTTCTGCCCCACCAGCTGTTTCAGTATCCGTTTTGCCTCCTGCCGAGTTGTTTCCGCAAGCCGTCATTAGCAGGACAGCTAGCACCATTAAAAACAGAGTAAACATTTTGATTGAACGCATTCCTTTTCCCTCCTTTAAAAACTTGTCTTTATAATTGTCTTTACCAACCTGCCTGTGCGCTTTCCCCCTTTGCCGATTGCTATTTATTTACCATCATAACCCTGTCCACTGCTGCTTAATGTGCTGTTTCAGGTATGGTGTTGTAAACAGGATTGCGGCGACAATAATCAGACCTTTCGCTACTTGCTGATTGTATGGAGATACACCCAACAGATTTAATAGATTCGCTACCATCGCGAGCAGCAAAGCACCAAGGACCGTCCCGCCGACGCCGCCCCGTCCACCCATCAAGCTCGTTCCGCCAATTACGACGGCAGCGATACTATCAAGCATGATCGTGCTGTCGGCTGTCGGGTGCCCGACGTATAGTCTTGAAGCATTGATAAGGCCAGCCAAAGCAGCGGTCAATCCGCTTATCGAGTAAACCATAATCAAGATTCTTGTGGTCCGTACTCCTGATAATCTCGCTGCATCAAGGCTGCCGCCAACTCCATATACAAATCTGCCAAAAGGCAAGTATTTCAACACAAGCCAGGAGATAACCGCAATTCCGATAAACAAGATGACTGGTCCGGGAACCATGCCAATTCCACCATTACCGAGCATCTCCACAATCGGGCTGTTCACCATGAATGTTTGCGGGCTTCCATTTGATAGAAGTAACGCGGCGCCATTTCCAACAGCCATTGTCGCCAGTGTCATAATAAAGGGCTGGATTCCGAAAAATGTTGAGCCGATTCCATTGATAATTCCGATTAACACACCAATAACCATCACGATTAATAACGCAATTGGAACAGCCATTCCGGCATTAAGCATTAAAGCGAATGCCACTCCCGAGACGGCAAGGATCGCTCCGACTGAAAGGTCAATTCCACCTGTCAGAATTACAAAGGTCATGCCAATTGCGACGATTCCAACGACAGAAGCTTGCCGGGTCACATTGATAATGTTTTGCAGGTTGAAGAATTCGGGTGTTAAAACCGCCGTCAGAACAATGATGCCGACAAAAAGCAGGATCGTAACTTTATAGGTGCGCAGAATGCTTAAAAATACATTGTCCGATCTTGCCGGATTTTCGATTACGTTTCTTTCAAGCGTGATTGACGAAACACTTTCGTTTTTCATTCCTATACTCCTCCCACTGCGTATTTCATTATCTTTTCTTCTGTCGCATCAGCCCGGTCAAGTTCCCCGCTGATTTCTCCATTGTGCATCACAAGAATGCGGTTACAATTTTCGAGAATTTCAGGTAACTCTGAAGAGATTAAGACAATTCCGATGCCTGCCTGACAGAGTTCTCGCATTACACTGTATATTTGCGCTTTGCTGCCGACATCGATTCCGCGGGTCGGCTCATCCAAAAATAAGATAAACGCGCCAGTTTCCAACCATTTTGCCAATACTACTTTTTGTTGGTTGCCGCCTGATAGACTTCCGACCAGAACATCCAAATGAGGAAGCTTAATTTTCAGTTTTTCTACATAGTCCTTCGCAATCGTGCGCTCTTTCCTGCTTTGGATCCAGTTTGTTTTGGAAAATGACAGTTTTGCAATCGAAATATTTTGTAAAGCTGACAGGTTTTTAAATAAGCCCTGCCCTTTTCGGTCCTCAGGCACTAAGCCGATCCCTTGTTTAATCGCACATTTAGGAGAAGTAATCTTTATTTCCTTCCCTTTGATAAAGATTTTTCCCGAGTTGATCGGGTCAGCCCCAAAAATCGCCCGGGCTACTTCTGTTCGACCTGCGCCCCGAAGACCGGCAATCCCCAATATTTCTCCTTTATAAAGAGAGAAATTAATGTCATGTAACACTCCAGTTCTTGAAAGCCCTTCGACCCTGAGCAATTCTTCTTTCTCATCCTTATAAAGTTTTTCAGGTATGACCTGTTGAATCTTCCTGCCGACCATCTTTGAAACTAAATCGTCTGGATTAGTATCACGGATCCAGCCATCATCAATTTGTTCGCCATCTTTTAAAACTAAATAACGATCGGCTAGTACGAAAATTTCTTTTAAACGGTGCGAAATAAAGATGATCGCCACACCCCGCTTTTTCAAAAGACGAATCATATCGAGAAGCTGTTCGACATCGTCCCCGCCCAGTACGGCAGTTGGCTCATCAAGGATCATGATCTTGGCTTTTTGATAAAAGGCTCTGGCGATTTCAAGCATTTGCTGCTCAGCAATACTGAGACTGAATACAGGTTTTTCGACTGGTAAATACAACTTGAGATCATGAAGAAACTTTTCAGCTTCCTTGCGCATTTTACGCCACTCAATCAGCCCTGCTTTTTTCTGGTACTGGTTATAGAATAGATTTTCGGCCACAGACAAATGGGGAAATAAGCTTAATTCCTGGTGGACCGTAATCACTTCTTGATTCACTGCTTCGAGTGGACTATTAAACTTAATGATTTTGTCATTAATCAAAATTTCGCCACTGTCAGCCTGGATGACTCCCGCTAATATTTTGATCAATGTTGATTTTCCAGCCCCATTTTCCCCGACAAGCGTCAGGATCTCACCGGCGTTGATTTTCAAGTTGATATTATTCAGCACTGTCACTCCGGAATAGCTTTTTGAGATTCCACGCATTTCGAGAAGGTGTGGGGCAGAGACTGCTGCTGCTTCACTAGAAATACTCATTCCTGTTAACCTCCCAACCAATTTGTTACCGCTTACATATTTAGCGAGAAAAATTTATCTGTAGGAAAAAGAATAGATTCCTTCTTTAGTACGGATAAGTGAATCATCGATGATTTTATCAACTGTCAGTACCGCCGCTCCGATGATGCCTGCTTTGTCCCCTTGATAGGAAGAACGGATCACTAAATCTCTAGTTGCTAGGGGGAGTGACTTTTGATAGACTGCCTGCCTGATCGATGCCAGTAAGACATCGCCGGTTTCCGTTACGCTTCCTCCGATACAGACGAGCGAAGGATTGAAGAAATTGACAAGACCGGCCAGGACACTGCCGATTTGAAAACCGCATTCGCGGATGAGCTCAACCATTACTGGATCCGCTTCTCTTACAGCAAGCTTCACATCATCCATAGTGATTTTTCCTTTCCTTTGCAAAATCTCATGGAGCAATTTGCTTTTCCCTTCCCTGGCAATGAGTTCCGCTTTTCGAGAAATTGCTCTCCCTCCTGCCAACGCTTCCAAACAGCCCCGGTTTCCGCAGTAGCATAAGAGATCATGGCCGATATTGTTATGCCCGATATTGCCGGCATACTCAGAAGCGCCTCGATAGATCTTTCCATTACAGATAATCCCTGCACCAATTCCATTTCCTACTTTGAGAAAGATGAAGTTATCAATCTCGGAAACTGATTCTACCATATGCTCCCCAAGCACCATCGTGTAAACATTATTATCAACATAGCATGGGCAATCGAAGTATTGATCCCAGAATCGTTGGATTGGAAAGCGATCCCAGCCCGGCATAATGGGCAGTGAGGCCGGTAATCCTGTGCTGTATTCCACCGGTCCAGGTACACCCATGCCAATTCCTTTGATGAGAGAGTGGTCGATCCTGCTTTCATCAAGCAAGAGAAGCACCAAATCTTTGATTTGCTCCAGCACGGCCTTAGGTCCGTGGGCTACGTCGATTAAACTTGATCTTGATACGACAATGCTACAGGTTAAATCGAGTATTCCGACATGAACATCCGTCGACTCGAGGTCTATCGCAATGATATATCCCGCTTCGGCATTGAATGATAGAAGCCTTGGTTTCCGGCCACCGGTTGAATGTCCAACCTCAAAATCCATGACTAGATCACTTCTTATTAACGTTTCAACATGCTCGGTAATTGTCACTAAGCTTAACCCGGTAATCTGGACAAGTTCTGCTTTAGAAAGGGGCTTTTTATTCCGCCGAATAGCCTGTAAAACCTTCATCGTTATTTTAGGAACAGTCAATATTGGAGTCTCCTTTCGGAATCAATCTTACTTTCTAATGGCTGTCTGCTTGCTTTCTAATATAAAATCATAACTTTTTACAGTCAATTATAAAAAGTATAAATATTCAGTAAATAAAGTTTGCAAAATCTTTTTTAAAAGCAACTATAATCTTGTTCATTTTTAATTTAGTGTTGTAACTTTTTATAGTTAATTTGAAAAGTTATAGTCAGAATAAATAAAGTCGTGAATGTATTCTAAAAAGATGATTAGAATTCCTTTCATTTTTCAACTGAAATAGAAAAAAAATAACCACTTGCCATTCGGCTAGTGATTAAAATAAAATTTCTGTTTGCCAATTAAATGCTCGGCAAAAAATAGTTCCTAAAAAAGGAATTTGTGTGGTGCTTGCCTATTTGTTAATTTACTATTTATGTACTTTTTGACATCGTTTCCACCTCTCCGTTTGTAATTATATTAAACCAGGTCGACAGGGTTTCCAATTTTAAGCTTTCCATTGTTATAAAAACCAAAACCCCAGGTCAATAAAATCTGGGGTTCGTTATAAAACCATTCTCTTAAAAGGACTTATTTCTTATTATTGGAGGAGTAGCTGCCCACAACGTAATGACTTCAGTATTACTTTCGTTTGCCCATCCATGCGGGAGGTTGCCAGGAAAATAGATGCTATCTCCCTCGTTCACTTCGAATCTTTCTTCACCTAAATACAAGGTTAATTTCCCTTTTAATACATAACCGACCTCTTCGGCACTGTTGACATAAAGCTTATCACTCTTGCCGCCAGGTTCGATGACGATCATATGCATTTCAATATTTCTCATGTTATTTGTAGGAGTTAGCAAAAAAACTTCTGCTTTTTCGGCTGGACTATTCAGTTTTTTCCTTCGCTTTTTTCTTATGATATATTCATCTTCCGATTCATTTTGGTTCGTATTTTCTTCAAAGAAATGGATCAAAGGGACATTTAATATATCTGCAATTTTCTTTAAAGTATTGATGGATGGATTTGCTATATTTCGTTCAATTTGGCTAATAAAACTGGGTGTGCATTCCGATAATTCTGACAACTGCCGGACTGACATGTTTAAATTTTTTCGAAGTGTTCTGATTTTCGGTCCAATATCCAATGCTTTTTCCTCCCGAGCTTAATCTAAAGGTTAATGGCACATTTTATTTGTTGTTTTTCCTTAAATCGTGCTCCTCCTCTTTACAGGCTCTTTGCCATTGGATAACAGGTGCTAAAAGGACAACCTTCAAGCTGATTCAAGGAATGAAGCATTTCTCAATTTATTATAACATATTCCCTTTTTTTGGATGAATATCCAGTGAATATTTCATTTAATAGTTTCCTATTTTTATCTAAAATGCCAACTCAGCTGTACGATAAATTCTCAAATTAAAATTTCTCATAAAAATGAATTCAATAAGTGCTCAATCAGAAATCACATGTTTTGTTTAGGGGATCTACAATAAAATGGGCATTTCCTGAAACTAATCTTTCGCCTTTCCCGATTAATACGGGTGTGGCAGAAAAAAGGGTTATCGCTTCAGTATCGGAGTTGTTTTCCCAGCCATGAGGAATATTGCCTGGAAAGTAAATGCTATCTCCCTCTTTTAATTCAAACTGATTATCGCCTAAAAGAATCGTGATGGATCCTTTTAAGACATATCCGACTTCTTCAGAATGATTGGTATATAACTTTTCACTCTTGCCCCCTGGACCTACAATCAGTAAATGCATTTCAATAGTTTTACTATCAATGTCAGAGGATGTTAATAGTTGAATATCCGTGTTCTCAATCTCACTCTTGAATCTTTTTCTTTCGTTTCTTCGGACAATGTATTTCTTCCCCGGATCACTAGAACGTGATTCTTCTTCAAACAGGTCCGCTAATGATACTTTCAAGCCGACACTTATTTTTTTCAATGTATTGATAGAAGGATTCGCCATTTCTCTTTCAATCTGGCTTATAAAGCTTGGTGTACACTCAACCAGTTCCGCTAACTGCTTGACTGTCATACCCCGTTCTTCTCTAATAGTGCGTATCTTCTTCCCGAACTCCAAATGAATTCCTCCTCGTATTGCTAGTTGCAGATACTTTGAGAGCAGAAAATGGCACCATCCGGCTGTACCCCATTCATTTGGATGAGGTATATATGAAAGTGTTACCACTGTGAATTCTCTGTTAAAGGTAGATTTCTTGTTGATCTTTAAACGATTCATACATCCTCAAAAAACTTGCACGCGAATGCCGTAATGAGCTTCCCAATCATTCCCCCGGAACTGTTGCCCGGGGGCTCTCTAATAATTCTTTCAAAGCCAGCTCCAACCTCATACCTCTCATTAGGCCAGATGATGATGGCAAGCAACCCAGCGGCCCGGCATCTTCTCCTCAAACTTTGGTTCTTCCTTTTTACAGATTTCTGTAGCGATTGGGCAACGGGTATGAAACCGGCAGCCTTCCGGTGGATTTATCGGATTCGGTACATCTCCCTGGAGGATGCTCCTTTCCCTTTTCCTCTGCTGTAATGGATTTGGAAGCGGAATGGCCGACAGAAGGGCCTTCGTGTATGGGTGGGCAGGCTCATGGTAGATATCCCCTGTTTCGCCGAGCTCGACGATTTTACCGAGGTACATGACCGCAACCCGATTACAGACGTGCCGGATGACGGAAAGGTCATGTGAAATAAAAAGGTAGGTAAGCCCTAGTTCATCTTGCAAATCCTGGAAGAGATTGATGACCTGTGACTGGACGGATACGTCAAGAGCTGAGATCGGTTCATCACAAACGATCAATTTTGGATTCAGAGCGAGTGCCCGGGCGATACCAATCCTTTGCCGCTGCCCTCCTGAAAATTCATGAGGATATCTCATTACATGATGATGCTCGAGCCCCACCTTTTCAAGAAGCCATTTCACTCTGTCGAGCTGCTCGGCCTTTGAACCTTCCCTATGCACCCTTAGCGGCTCCCTAATGATTTCACCGACCTTATGTTTAGGATTTAAAGAAGCGTAAGGGTCCTGAAAGACAATTTGCATCTCTTTGCGAACCTTTCGCAGCTCTGACTCACGATACTTGGTAATGTCTTTATCCTCGTAAATAATTTGTCCGGCTGTCGGTTTCTGTAATCTAAGGATGTTCCTTCCCAAAGTCGACTTTCCGCACCCAGACTCACCGACAATCCCAAGAGTTTCGCCAGCCTTCACCGAAAATGATACGTCGTCAACAGCCTTCACATACCCCGAAGACCGGTTAAAAAAACTACTGCTTACCGGGTAATACTTTTTAATATTTTTCACATCAAGAAGTGGTTTTTCCGGTTGAGTTTCAGCCCGTTCTATCACCCTTGGTCACCTCCACTTCCTGAAGTTTATTATAATGCCAGCAAGCCACCCGCCGACCATCTCCTACTTCTTCGAGCTCAGGCTCTGATTGGCGGCACAGATCAGACACGAAAGGGCAACGGGGGTTAAAACGGCACCCGGTTGGAAGCTGGAGAAGATTGGGAATGACACCTTTAATCGTCTGCAGCCGTTCCCCTTTCTCTTCAAGGGAAGGCATAGCTTCTAGCAAGCCTAATGTATAAGGATGATTAGGGCGCTCGAAGATTTCCCAGACACTCCCTTCTTCGACTACCTTTCCGGCATACATGACCACGACCCTGTCAGCCATGTCGGCCACAACACCCAAATCATGAGTGATGAGCAGGATGGACATACCGAGCTTCTCTTTCAGTCCCTTCATTAATTCCAGCACCTGGGCTTGAATCGTTACGTCCAGTGCCGTTGTAGGTTCATCCGCAATGAGCAGCTTAGGATCGCAAGTCAAAGCCATGGCAATCATGACCCTCTGCCTCATTCCCCCAGAAAGCTGATGGGGATATTCGTGCACTCGTTGTTCCGGGGAAGGAATACCTACTAATCGCAGGAATTCCACCGACTTTTTCATGGCCTCTTTTTTGCTCAATCCTTTGTGGTAACGAAGGGCCTCGGCGATTTGGTCACCGACGGTAAACACAGGATTTAACGAAGTCATCGGCTCCTGAAAGATCATCGCAATATCATTTCCACGCACTTTACGCATTTCCTTCGGACTCTTTTTAAGTAAATCTTCACCTTCTAATAAAATATGACCCTGATCTACTCTGCCCGCCGGTTTGGATAAAAGCCCCATGATCGCAAGCGAGGTTACACTCTTGCCTGAACCAGACTCGCCGACAATACAGACCGTCTCGGACGGTTGTATCTCGAAAGATACACCGTCAACGGCTGGTACAACTCCCTGTTTCCCATGGAAACTGACAGCTAAGTCATGAACCTCCAGAATAGGCGGTTTCATGACCCTTTTTCCTTTGAAAACCGTTCTATTACCGGAATAGCTTCGGCTATCAGCTGGCCAGGGTGAACCGGCCAGTATCGGTGGCCAATAGCCGCAATGTAGGCATCATCGGAAGGACAGTGCAGCTCTTCTGTAGTGTCACCATAAAGGTTCATAACCGACCCGAGCAGATCTCCTTTATTCAAAACATCACCGACATTGCAAGCCGGAACAAACAAACCCCCTTGGCCTGTAAAAAAGAAATCCGCCCCATTGATCACAGTATATTCATTTTGAATAGGTGCCAGGCCCGGCAGCATCTCAAGAGCTTTCATCGCATTTTCAATGGATTCTTTAAAGAGGCGTTCATGATCTTCCGTGACATTTCCACCGCCACATTCGACCGTGACTGCAGGAATGCCGTTCTTTACAAGCTGGGCCGTTCCGGTACCTGTAATATCTGTTTCTGCTTCAGAACGCCAGATGACATCTGCTCCCATACGCTCAGCGAGCCACAACGATTTCTTGCCCGCCTCGGTGTCGTTGTAATCACAGATAACGTAAAATGGCACGTACGCACCATTGCCGCCAGAGTGCAAATCAATCACATAATCGGCTGTCTCTGAAATAGTGGAAATCAATGTATGAGCCAAACGCTGGCTATATGTTCCTTTCGGGTCACCAGGGAATATCCTGTTCAAATTGGCACCGTCAAGCGGCGAAGTCCGGTATCGTGCCTTGAAGGAAGGTAGATTCGTAACCGGGACGCCCACAAAGGTCCCGCGAAGCTTGCTTAGGTCCAATTCCTGAAAGAATCGGATGATCGAGGCAGCTCCCCCATATTCGTCACCGTGGATACAACCCTGGACCCAAATCGTTGGCCCTTCCTCCTTCCCCGCCGCAACCAAAACGGGAAGCTGGAAAGGAGAACCATCCGTATCTGTTCCAGCGTGTAAATAACCTTTTGTTTTTTTTTCCGGAATAACCTCCGCTGTACCAACTGTCTTCATGGAATAGCCTCCCTTAATTTTTATCAATATTAAAATTCTGACTACTTTTTACTTTCTACTGGGATTGCTTCAGCAATCAGCTGCCCTGGTTCAGTCGGCCAATAACGGTGGCCAGTTGCAGCGATGTAGGCATTGTCTAAAGGACAGTGGATTTCCTCAGTGATATCACCATAAAGGTTCATAATCGAGCCGATCAGGTCTCCTTTATTTAAAACATCGCCGACCTTACAAGCCGGAACAAACAATCCGCCTTCTCCAGTAAAAAGGAAATCCGCTTTATTGATTACGGTATATTCCTTTTGTACAGGAGCTTCACCTGGGAGCATGTCGAGCGCTTTCATAGCATTCTTAATGGAGAATTTAAAAAGACGTTCATGTTCCTCCGTCACATTTCCTCCTCCGCACTCGACGGTAACAGTAGGAATGCCACTTTTGACTGTGTGGGCCGTTCCCGTTCCACCTGTCCCTGCTTCCCCTGCAGAACGCCAAATAACATCTGAACCCATACGCTCTGCCAGCCAAAACGACTTCTTTGCCGCTGCTGATTCGTCGTATTTACAGATCATATAGAAAGGCACTTCAGCCCCAATACCGCCGGAATGTAAATCGATCACGTAATCAGCATTCTCTTGGACCGTTGTAAGCAATACGTGGGCTAATCGCTGACTGTACGTACCCTTCGGATCCCCCGGGAAAATACGGTTCAGGTTGGCGCCATCAAGAGGAGAAATTCGGCTCCTTGCTTTAAACGAAGGTGGATTGGTAACCGGAACGCCAACAAAGGTACCCCGTACCTGGCTGAGATCCAATTCCTGAAAGAATCGGATGATCGAGGCCGCTCCGCCATATTCTTCACCATGAATACAGCCTTGGACCCAAATGGTTGGCCCATCTTCCTTCCCGGAAGCCACTAATACCGGTATTTGAAAAGCTGATCCATCTGTATCGCTCCCAACCTGTAAGTATCCTCTAGTTTTTTCACCTTGGATTACTTGTGCTGTTCCAATGGTTTTCAAATCGTTTTCCTCCTCCATGTTTATAAAACGAATATTTAGCTCTTATTTCTGTAAAAAGGAGCCTCCAGGGTAAAACTTTTACTCCTGGAAGGCACTTTTTGTTCAGGCCGTATAAGTTTCAGCAACCAGCTGTCCAGGATGTAAAGGCCAGTAGCGGTGCCCCGTCGCTGCAAGGTAAGCGTTATCCGAAGAACAGCGCAGCTCCTCTGTGACCTCTCCATAAAGGTTGATAATCGAACCGATCAAATCGCCCTTGTTTAAAATGGAACCTACCTTACAAGCGGGAACAAACAATCCGCCCTGGCCCGCAAAAATGAAGTCACCCTCTTTATAAACGGCATATTCCTTTTGAACAGGTGCTTCACCCGGGAGCATGTCGAGTGCCTTAAAGGCATTCTCAATCGATTCTTTATAGAGGCGTTCATGATTCTCTGACACATTTCCTCCTCCAACCTCGATGGTTACAGCAGGAATACCGCTTTTCGTGATGTGATCCGTACCAACACCGCTTGTAGCTGATTCTCCTTCAACCCGCCAAATGACTTCTGCACCCATACGCTCGGCGAGCCACATTGATTTCTTAGAGGCTTCCGTTTCTGCGTATCTGCAAATCATGAAGTAATCGACATGGAGTCCGATACCACCAGAGTGAAGGTCAAGCACATAATCCGCATTTTCTTTGACAGACTCCAATAATGCGTGTGCTAGCCGCTGGCTATAAGTTCCTTTCGGATCCCCAGGGAAAATTCGGTTCAGGTTTGCGCCGTCCACCGGGGAAGTCCGGTAGCGGGCCTTGAAAGAAGGCAGATTTACTACTGGCAATCCGACAAAGTTGCCGCGGAGCTGGCTGGTGTCCAGCTCCTGAAAAAATCGGATGATGGATGCTGTGCCTCCGTATTCATCGCCGTGAATGCCTCCCTGGACCCAAACGGTCGGTCCATCGTTTTCCCCTGCCGCAATCAGTACTGGTACCTGAAATGGAGATCCATCTGTATCGGTTCCTACCTGTAAATAACCTTTCGTTTTCTCACCCCGGATGACTTCGGCTGTTCCAATCGTCTTCAATAAATAGCCTCCTTTTCAAACAGTTTTTCGATAAATTGAAATAGTTTACCCCCACCTAGAATACTCGATTTCCTCAACTTCTTGAGGTGGGGGTCATACTGCCCGCTAATGCGGGATAATTTATTACTTCGTAAACTCGGCTCCAGAAACGTTTACATACTCGTCAAGTCTTGGAGCAAAGTTGTTAAGGCCTTTTCTTACACCGATAATCTGCGGCTCGTAGTAAAGCGGAAGTGTAGGCTTATCCTTATGAAGGATCTCCTGGATTTTCATATAAAGCCCGGCCGCTTGATCGTTATCAATGGTCTGGATGGCTTGATCCATCAACTTGTCAATTTCAGGATTTGCATAGTTGTTTTCAGATGTTTTGGAATAGAAGTAACCATCCCAGTGCTTGCTTGGATTGATCGTAAAGTCTGTTGCACCGATAAACCAGATGTCGTAAGCATCTTCATCCGTTTTCGGTACATAGGAGCTCCACTCCAAGGATTCCAGTTGGATGTTAACTCCTGCCTTCTTAAGCATACCGGCGATCGCTTCACCAATTTGTTTGTCCATGGCGTAGCGGCCGATCGGAGCACCCATCTTGATAGGAGATCCATCGTAACCAGATTCCTTAAGGAGCTTCTTCGCTTCATCCAGGTTAAATTCATAAACTGGCAGATCCTCGTTAAAACCGATTGTTCCCGGAGGAGATACGGAGGAAGCAGGAATCGTTGTACCGCCTAGAACATTATCCACTAAACCTTTTCGGTCCACAGCCAGTGAAAGTGCATCGCGGAATTTTTGATTGGCCATCCATTTGTTTTTAAACTCTAAAACTAAGAAGTCAACGCGAAGTGTTTTTGTAATGGAAACATCCAGCTCCGGATCGTTCTTGATCGTGTTAATTTTGTCTGTCGACATCGTTTCAGCGATCTGGACATCACCACGTTGAAGTGCTGCCAAGCGAACCGCATTTTCAGGCATAATTTTGAATCGGATCGTATCACTAACTCCGGCCTTACCCCAGTAGCCATCATATCGTTCTAATTGCAATTCATTGTTAGGGGTATACTTAACGACCTTATACGGGCCGGTCCCAACAGGCTTTGTATTATATTCTTCACCCAGTTGTTCTACGGCACCCTGTTCTACAATTGGCACCTGGGCAAGAGAACTGATTAATCCCCTTGTTGGTGTTTTCGTTTTAATAATAACGACAGAATCTCCTTCCGTTGTTACTTCTGCAACGTCTCTCAGCCATGTTTTAAGCGGGGTATTGAAATTAGGATCGTTGATCGAGTCAATTGTAAATTTAACAGAATTGGCAGTAAGAGGCGCTCCGTTGTGAAATTTAACGCCCTGGCGAAGGGTAAACTTCCAGGTTAGATCATCGACGTTCTCAAATTTCTCTGCAAGTACGCCCTCAATCTTCACCTTGCCACCTTCAATGGTACGGAAAACGAGAGGTTCAAAAATATGAGAGTTCATGCTGTAGCCGGGTCCTGACCATGTTTTGCGGGGATCAAGGCTGATCGGATCCGAACCAGTAGCAATCGCGAGCTCCTTCTTTTCCGCTTTTTGAGGTTCCTTTCCATCTTCCTTATCCTTCGTTGATGTTGAATTAACGGCAGAACACGCACCTAGTAAAAAAATCATAACCAGCAGCAATGCAGATACTCGGAATCTCTTAAACACATTCACAACCCCCTCATTAATAGTTGATTCAATCTATCCTTTTAATGCATGAAACCCCTTATCAAAATGCTGATACTAAAAATCCGAGGTAAAATACGCGATCTTATCCCCTGTCGTCAAAGCCTGGTTCCCCGCCATCGGGTACGCAATAATCATCCCGGTAACGGGAGCCCTTACTTCTTCCACCACTTCACCCCATGGGTTACGGATGGTCGCAATTACTTCATCCTTTTCAACATGGTCTGTTACTTTCTTACTGAAGTAGATGAAGCCGCCTGTTTTCGCAAAAAGAGCAGTGTAACGTAAACCCCGTTTAAACGGTGGGGTTCCCAGCAACTCTTGTGGCTGGCCATCGATCATACCTAGGTATTTCATGACATTCAGAGTTCCTATTACTCCAGCGTCAGAACTCAACTGATCAAACCGGCGGGAGAAGACGAGCTCCGGTGTGATCACTGGTTTCCCAACGGAGGATAAGTATCCGCTAAAGGTTCCCTGAGTTTTGTCAGAAGGGGCAACCGTTATGGCACCGAATGCCTGCGCCATTCCCATTGACTTTCCCTGTACTTCTGCGCTTCCTTCAGCGTCCACAATCGTAAAGACACAGGAAGGCGGATTACAAGAATGATAATCAACAACATAATCAGCGTGCTTTACAATTTTTTCGACCAAAGTATGGGCAATCCGATGACTAAGAGTTCCGTTCGCACTACCCGGAAAAACCCGATTCAGATCCGCAGAATCCTGCGGGGTGAAGCGGTTGGATACTGCAAGGGCAAATGGGTTGACGATAGGTACTGCCACTACGCGCCCACGGACCTTTTTAAAATCAATTTCTTCCCGGATCAAACGTCTTATTACATCGTAGCCACCAATTTCAACACCATGGATCAGGGCAGTTAAGAGTAAAGTCGGTCCTGGTTCGCTTCCTTCCCCAACAAGAACGGGAATGGAGAATTCGGTACAATCAGGAAGGCTTCCAATTGGAAGTCGTGCGGCATGGACCTCGCCGGTCTTGTGCTCTAATTCTTCTAAACTATGAATGGTTGTGATTTCTGACAATCTCTTATTCAACTCCTCTGTCAAAAAGATTAATAGAAGCTTGAGGTATAATTAGCGCGGATCAAGCGCATCACGCAGGCCATCCCCAAAAAGGTTGGCACTCATCGCTACAACCATCAGCATCATTCCTGGAAAAACAGCAATCCACCATGCATCAGACATATACTCTCTTCCATCGGCCAGCATTCCCCCCCACGTTGGCTGGCTGGCGGGAACGCCAAGACCGAGAAAGCTAAGGGAGGATTCGGCAATAATTAAGGTAGCCACTTGAAAACTGGCGACGACAATAAAGGGAGATATGATGTTCGGAAGAATGTGACGGAACAGGATCGTGAATCTGGACGCCCCTATTGCCCTTGTCGCCTCTATGAATTCTAAATGCTTGATGGATAGAACCGAGCTTCTTACGACTTTGGCATAAGAAATCCAGCTTGTGACAGAAAGGACGAGCACGACATTCATCACACTTGGCCCGAGAATCGTGACCATCGTAAGAGCCAGCAATAAGAAAGGAAAGGCCAATTGCATATCGACGATCCGCATTAACACGCTGTCGATCCATCCGCCGGAATATCCGGAAACAAGACCAACAATAAGACCAATCGTTCCGCCAATGATGACGGCACCTGCAGCAACCATAATCGAAACCCGGGAGCCGACGATAACCCTGCTTAATACGTCGCGGCCTAACTGGTCAGTACCGAGCCAGTGCTTTACCCCTTCTTCATCTGTCCAACCAGGAGGCTGCAGCCTCTCTACAATGTTCTGCTCCTCTGGATTCATTGGAACAATCAACGGCGCTATGACGGCGATGATGATGACAATCAATAGAAGAAAGAGTCCAACAGCCGCAATTTTTCTTTGGCTAACCCGCTGAAGGGTAGAGTACATATTTTCATCCTCCTTAGGAATCCACAACGATTCGGCGATCGATAACGGCATATAAAATATCAACAATAAGGTTGATGATGACAAAGACCAATGCAGATATAATTACTAGCGATTGAATCATCGGATAGTCACGGAATTGAATTGACTGAACGGTAAGGAATCCAAGTCCCGGCCAGGAAAAAATGTATTCCGTAATGATGGCCCCGCCTAGCAGCTGACCCGTCTGGAGCCCGATCATCGTGATCGTCGGAATCAATGCATTTTTAAATACGTGCTTGAAAAGAACAATTCTCTCTGGCAAGCCTTTGGCGCGCGCTGTCCTGACATAATCGTTGTGCATGACATCAAGCATACTCGACCTCATCAACCGCGCGATCAAAGCCAGCTGATAAACCGCTAAAGTAAAGGCTGGCAAAACCAGATGGCTCCAGCTGCCAAAGCCGGATGTCGGAAGAAGATCCCATCGTACCGCCACCAGCAAAATCAGCATCATCCCCAGCCAATAGCTCGGAACCGATTGGCCAAGCATCGCCAAAATACTTACCGCGTAATCGGATAAACTATTCTTCTTTACCGCTGCTAACATTCCAAGTGGAATCGCAATGACAATGGCAATCACCATCGCCCAGAATACCAGGATGGCCGTTGCCGGCAAGTGATCAACAATCAGCTGCATGGATGGCAATCCACGGTTTAAACTGTCTCCAAAATCCAATACAAGCATTTGTTTAAAATAAACGATGTACTGTGTCCAAAGAGGAAGATTCAACCCCATGGATTCTCTCATTTGATTAACTTCCTCTTCAGTGGCATTTTCAGGTAACATGAGGGTCGCAGGATCGCCTGGAATAACTCTAAGGATGAAGAAAGCAATTCCCGATGCACCCACAAGTACAATCATCGCCTGGAAAAAACGGTTTAAAAGAAATCTTCCCATCATTTCACCTCCCCTAAATTTCCATGACGAGCTGGTATCTGCATCAATTAAATCAACATTTTATATGTACCGCGATCACCTCCTCATAATTGATGGTTACAGTAAATGTCACTCACTCTGCTTTACCTTTTTCCGTTTTAAACGAAATCTTCATAAATTAAATTAGAGTTAACTTATATTGGATTAATGAAACCAAAATTCTTTAATTATATTTAATCCTGCCAGATTCTACGCTAGTCCAGTTCATTAACTATATTTTAATTTCTGGCTATTATGTATAAAAATAAGTCATTAATTGACTTTTTTTCAGCCTTTTTGAGCTCTTCAGTTAAATATGATTTAATTAATGAATATTTAGAATATTAATAATTATTAATTATAATAACTTATCCTAAGGTGGTAATCAATACTTTTGTTAAGTATAATTTCACTTTTTTTATACAATTAAGTTATGTTCAAATTTGTTATCTATTTAAAGTTTGTCAGGTATAGTAAAAACAAATAACAACATAGATAAAAAAAGACCAGACATGCGAGAAGGATGTCTGGTCAAACAATAAACGGTTCCCTCTAAGGGCTCATCGATTTAAGAGAGATAATCCACCTGAGCCATTCACTCAAGGGTAAATTATTTTTTTTCATTGTATTTTTAGTTGTATGACAGAATTGCAACGACCAGGCTCGCAAAAGTAATAAACAAAAAAAGTTCAAGGCGATTGCTTTGAACTTTTTTAATAATGCTATTTCTTTCGATTGGCCATGTGAATAAAGCCCGAAATAATTTAAGGTTGTTGAGCAGGATTTTATCTATTTTTCTTCCTATCAATAATCGGAACCCTGCCAACTCCCCAGTTCTCTTCGGGCACTTCATGCAGTAACACTCTAATTGTTTCTGGAGGATTTCCTAATGTCCTGCTGACTGCTTCCGTTACATCAGAAATCAATTGTCGTTTCAATTCTGCAGATCTGCCCTCTAGTAGTTAAACTTGAATAATTGGCATCATGGTCCCTCCTATATTACAGACTTACCTTCAAACTCAATGTAGTCAGTTCATCAAATTCTAATGTAATCAAATCTCCACTTTTCACATGAATCGCTTCCGTGATTCCTCCAGTAAGGACGATCATTCCAGGTTCGATACAACGTCCAGTAAGGTGCAACATGTGAACCAGTTCTACCACTGACCGTACAGGATTTCCCATTACAGCCGATCCTTCACCTGTTTGAACAATCTTGCCGTTTGACTTCATTACGACCCGTATTTTTTCCCATTGATATTGATGAGGAGTATACGTTTGCTTCGAAACCAAAAACACTAGGCACTTCCTTAAGTTTTCAAAAACTGCCCTACCCATAATCCGCCAGTGTACCGTGCCCCACACTTTGTTGGCAGAGTGTGATTTGTTCCAATAACCTTATCTCCGAAGATAACATTTATTTCCTTTCCCAGAAACAAGGCACCATATTTAGATATGTATTTACAATAACAAACCTAGGAATCTATTTTTTGGTAACCACTGCCATCGTGCATTTTGATATACAAACCAGCTCTCCCTCTTCATCCGTAATGTTTATTTCCCAAATCACACTACATTCATCTTTATGAATTGGAGTGGCAATAGCCTTTACAGTTCCCTCTTTCTTTCTACGAAGATGGTTGGCATTAATCCCTAAACCCACTCCATATTGTATTTCCATATCAATACATTCCCATGTGCCAAGGCTGGCTACCGTTTCTGCAAGAATGACCGATGCCCCTCCATGAAGAATTCCAAAAGGTTGACGTGTAGGGCCATGAACAGGCATGGTAGCAACTACTTTGTCGGGAGATTTCTCAAGTATCTCTATGCCAAGGGTAGTTAATATTTTCACACTATTGTCCATTTCAGTCATCCTCTCTTAAAATCATCATAATCCTGATAAGCCCATTATAACCGCTAAATCGCTATTCCGATTGAAAATTCTGAATGTTTTTTCTTTAGAATTGTGAATTATTTAGACAATAGCGTTCTCAGCTGCTTAATGCTAAATGCTGGTAGGCTATATTCATATTTTGCTTTAATTCATCCGGATGATCGTGATATACCACTTTACCTTTATTTAAAATGTATACATCATCAGCAATACTTAGGGCAGTTGCAATGTTTTGCTCTACGAATAACATCGACATACCTGCTTGTTTCAATTTTAAAAGAACATCCATAACTTCTCCTACCATTAGTGGAGAAAGGCCTTCAGTCGGTTCGTCAAGGAGAAGGATCTTGGGATTTCTCATTAATGCCCTGCCAATTGAGAGCATGGATTGTTCCCCGCCACTCAAATTTCCAGCTTGGTTTTTTTCCCTTTCCTTTAATCGGGGAAATAGGTCGAAGATTCCTTCCAATGTCCAATCACCGTTAGAACGGTCCGCAAAAACAGTTAAATTTTCCGTAACCGTCAAGTTTGGGAAAATCCTTCTTCCTTGAGGTACAATTCCAATACCTTTATTTGCAATTTGATGGCTTTTAAGCTGGACAATATTTTCGCCATCCAAATATATTTCACCCTGCTTTTTCTTTACGAATCCAATTATGGAATGGATCGTCGTCGTTTTCCCCATTCCGTTCCTGCCAAGCAAGGTTACGACCTGCCCTTTCTGAACCTCAAGATTGACTCCATGAAGAACATGGCTTGATCCATAAAAACAGTGAAGTCCTTTCAAACTAAGCATGGACAATATCCCCCTTTCCCATATAGATTTCCTTAACCTCCGGATTTTCACGGACATCTTCAGGCAGTCCATCGGCAATCAGCCTTCCTGCGTGCAGGACTATGACACGATCTGTGTTTCCGAATAAAACCTCGATATCATGCTCTATCATGATAACAGTCACTTTTGAAGATAATTTATTTATTAACCCGATGATCTGATCTGTTTCTAATTGGGACATTCCCGCTGTAGGTTCATCCAGCAGAAGCAGCTTTGGTTTTCCTGCTATTGCCATAATAATTTCGATTTGCCTTTGAACACCATATGAGAGGTTTTTGACCTTTAGGTGACCATACTCATGCAGACCCCATTCTTTAAGAATTTTTACTCCCTCTTCAAATAATGCTGAGTAATTTTTCGTGTTGGCCCGTTTCCACCATTGGGTGTGCTTTTTACTCATTTTCTGCAAGACAAGCTGCAAATTTTCATGCACTGTTAAACCCATCATCAAATTATTTTTTTGGAAGGTACGCACTATTCCTTTTTCTGTCCGTTTATAATTTGGAACACTATTGATCATTTCGCTATAATAGGTAATCAATCCTCCTGAAGGGGTCAGGTCTCCAGCTATCATATTAAACAAAGTTGTTTTGCCTGCTCCGTTTGGCCCAATAAGCCCTACCCTTTCTCCGACAGTGACTTCTAAGGTAATATCTTCGATAACTTTTAAGCCGCCAAACCTCTTTGAAAGGCCTTTAAGTGATAGAATTTTTTCACTCTCCATTTGCATTCACCTATCCCTCCATTTTAGTCTGCCGCTTAATTGGCTTTAAGATAGAATCTTCAAGAGCTTCACTTTTGCTTTTATTTAATGCTCCCTGGAATTTTTTCATAAGGCCGGCAATTCCTTCGGGTGCAAAAATGGTAAATAAAATAAAAGCTACACCAATAATCATCATCCAGTTTTCTGTGTATGAACTAATGATTGTTTCCAAGATTACGATAAATGCCGCTCCAATAACCGGGCCCCATAATGTCCCGGCCCCTCCGATCAGAACCATAATCAATACGGACCCAGACATTGTCCAGTGCACATCTGTCGGCGAAATAAAGCCGTTAAATATTACATATAAACCGCCAGCAAGTCCGCCAAGGGTTCCTGCTATTAAAAAACTTAAATTTTTATAAAACGCTGTGTTATAGCCGATCGATTTCATTCTCTCATCATTTTCTTTAATGCCTATGAAAACATAACCTAACGGTGAATGCAGAAGTTTACTGATCAAGACCATAAGGACTGAAAAAACTACGAGAGTAAAGTAGTAGATTAAAACTTGATTGGATAAGGCGGTATTTCCAAATAAAACGGGTGATGGAATGCCCGATAATCCATTTGAACCCCCTGTTACATCTGTCCACTGATAGACAATGGAGTAGAACATTTGTGAACAGGCAAGTGTAAGCATTAAGAAGTAAAAGCCGTGAGCTTTAGTAGAAACAAAGCCAATCAATAGAGAAAGAAGAAAAGTGACAAGCATGCCGATTGCCAGCATAATAAAAACATTTGAACTGACATTTGCTGCAGCTAGACCTGAAGCATACGCTCCTGCACCGAAGAAAGCAGCATGGCCTAAAGACACAAGTCCGGTCTGTCCGACCAGAATATTTAAGCTTACCGCAAACACTCCAAGAATTAAAATTTCGGTAAATATATTCACATAATACAAAGATAAAAAGAACGGTACGATGGCCATTACAATAAACAACAGGCTGACTTGAATTGATTTTCTCATTTATGCCCTCCTTCCAATCAATCCTTGCGGACGAATGACTAGTACTACTGCCATAAGTGCAAACGTAATGATTAAGCTTAATTCCGGTACAAGGTAGCGGCTAAAGGTTTCAACAAACCCTACTAACAAACTTGCAAAAAAGGTACCAGTTACTGAACCAAGCCCTCCAACTACTAAAACTACAAGGGATATAATCAGAATTTGAAACTCCATTCCCGGATAAACACCTAGAACAGGTGAACCCAGCACCCCTCCTAAACCGGCTAGTAAACTTCCAAAGAAAAATACGGAGGTAAACACAAGATTAATGTTAATTCCTAGTCCTCCCGTCATTTCTTTATCTGTTAAACCAGCCCGTATAACTGCTCCCCACTTTGTCTTTTCCTGGATATACCAAAGTGAAATACCTAAGACACAGCCAATTGCAATTAATGCGAGCCGATAAGCAGGAATGGAATAACCAATGATTTCAACTGAGTGGCTGAGCGCTTCTGGTGGATTTACAGCAAGTATATTCTTACCCCACATAATCGCAAAAATATCGTGTAAAATATAAGCCAGCCCGAAGGTTAATAATACTTGTGAGAGATGTCCCAGCTTGTATGTCGGCCTGAGCAAAACGATTTCAACGATTAATCCGATTACAGCAATGATGATAGGAACTGCCACCAACGCTACCCAGAATGGCAACCCTGCCTTCATGATCAACGAGTATCCAATATAAGAACCAAGAATATACAATGATCCATGAGCCAAATTCAGAACGCCTAGAATGCCAAATACGATGGTAATTCCACTTGTGATAAAAAAAAGGAGAAATCCATAGCTTAAAGCATTCATGATTTGCAGAAATAAAGTACCCATGATTACCCTCCTTTTATTGTTAATGAATGTTTTAAAAGAAAGAGGCAATCTGCATATTGCCTCTCTCCAAAAATTTAAATTAACTTATTGTCCAGGATCCTGGACATTGGGAATTGTATCAATTACCTTGTTTTCCGTAGCGCCATTTACAACACCTGTTTCAACAATATACATATTTTGAATAACATGGTGTGTCTCTTTGTCAAACTTGATTGGTCCTCTTGGGCTGGTAATTTCCACTGAAGCTATTGCTTCAAGAAGCTTTTCAGGATCTGAGACATCTCCATTTAATTTTTCAATTGCCTCAGCCATTATCATTGCTGCATCATAACCCTCAGCAGACTCAATACTTGGCCGTGTATTATATTTTTTTTCGTATGCAGCTACAAACCTTTTATTTTCTTTTGTATCCAAACTGTAATCCCAGAAAATAGAGGACTTAATTCCCTCCGGTGATTTCCCTTGCTGTGGACGAACGTCTTCAGCAACCAGCCAACCAGAACCGATTAATGGAATTTTTCCTTTTAGACCATATTGCTCATATTGCTGAACAAACCTTACAGCGTCACTTCCAGCAAAGAATGCATAAATCCCGTCAATATCGTCACGATTCATTTTTCCCAGATAGGAGGAGAAGTCATTGTTTCCTAGCGGCGGATAAACTTCATCAACAATTTCTCCCCCAGCTTTTTTATAAGATTCCTTAAAGGCTTCGACGACCTCATGGCCAAAAGCATAATCAGCAGCTGTTAAATAAATTCTTTTCCCTACATTTTTATAAGCCCAATCTCCCATGGAATTTCCGATTTGCCATGAACTGAAAGAAGAACGCCAAATGTAGTCGCTTCTCTTGCTTCTTGTTAAGTCGTTTCCACCAGCATGTGAAACAAGGAATGGGAGTTTATTTTTATCAACCTCATCCCGGATCGCATAAGCAACTGCTGTGCTGATTGGCCCAGTTAAGATATCGATTTTATCTTGCTCCATAAGCTTTCTAAGTTTTCGAAGTGATACTTGAGGATCAGCTTCTGAGTCTTCATGGATGATCTCTATCTTAGAGCCGCCAACCTCCCAGTTCCTTTCTTCAAAGTAAAGATTCATACCATTTAAGACATTTTCTCCTAAAGAGGCATATACGCCTGTAGAAGGCAACAACGCACCAATTTTTATCGTTTCATTTTTTTCCTTCTTGCTATCCTTCGAACTGCTTGTAGTGCTAATTGCTCCTGAGCTGCATGCTGAAAGAACAAAAACCAAAACAATCAAAATGAACCAATTTTTTTTAACACTTTTCATAAGGACCTCCCCATTCGTATTGATAGCGCTTTCACCAAAATAAATCCCCTCTTATAGTTTTGAATATTTCAAATATTATTATAATTAATATATTGCTAATACTCAATACTTATTTTTATCTTTCATATATAAAACATAATGCAAACACAAGAAAAAAAGAGGGTTTGTTATAGTTATATAGTTATTATATTTTTGAGGATTGTCGATTAACAAAATTAAAAGAAAAAAATACAACTATGCGTTTCCCTCTTATTACGATGTTACTAACGGTTTTCCGTTTATAAAAAATGATAAATGTTCGTTTGTCGATCTCCTTATATATTTGTAAACCACTTTATGATTACTCTATTTACTTTTTGAAAATTACAATATGTTTTTTGGTCTTTCGTAAATTTTATAAGAAGAAATTAAATAGGCAAAAAATAGCCAGTTAAAAAACTAGCTTCCATATAAACAATTGAACCTTATTTATGTGAGTTTTAACCTGAATCGCTGGACTTTACCCGTTGCAGTCTTAGGCAGTTCTTGAATAAATTCGATTTCTCTAGGATATTTATATGGGGCCAAATTTTGTTTAACATAAAGCTTTAGTTCTTCCTTTACACTTTCGGTCGGTGCAACACCTTCTCTTAATACAATATACGCTTTCGGATATACGAGATTATTTTCATTTTTAGCGCCAACAATTGCAGCCTCCATAACATATTCATGCTGGAATAGCGCCGTTTCGATTTCAATAGGTGATACCCATATACCGCCGACTTTCAACATATCATCAGAACGTCCGCAGTACCAAAAATAACCTTCCTCATCCTGATAATATTTATCTCCGGTATACATCCATTCTCCATGGAATTTCCGCTGATTTTCCTCAATATTACACCAGTAACCAGAGGTGAGACTCTCCCCGTTAATAACTAGATCACCAATTTCATTCGGTGCAACTTCCTGAAGGTTCTCATTGACTATTTTAGCTTTATAACCAGGCACAACCCTTCCTGTGCTTCCAGCTTTGATCTCCCCAATAGTATTGGATAGGAAAATATGTAAAGCTTCAGTTAGACCGATACCATCTAAAATATCAAGATTAAACAGTTCTTTCCACTTGCGGATAAATGTTGCCGGAAGCGCTTCCCCGGCAGAAACACAAATTCTGATGGACGACAAATCAGGAATGACACCTGTTTTCTCAACATAATTAATCATCGCCCCATAAAGCGTTGGGACGCCAAAGAAAATGGTCGGTTTTTGCTGTACAATTGTTTCATATACTTTTTCAGGTGTAGGACGAGCTTTTAATAGAACAGTCGAACCCCCTGCCCCTAACGGGAAATACATACCATTGCCAAGTCCATATGCAAAGAAAAGCTTGGAAGCTGAAAATGTACGGTCATTCTCGTTTATTTTCAACACTTGCTTGGCATAATTATTAAACGCAGTTTCCATACTTCTTTGAAGATGCACTACTCCTTTTGGTTCCCCAGTGCTTCCAGAGCTGTAAAGCCAGAAGGCAGGGTCTTTAAGAGAGGTTCTTTCTGCAGTTAACTTAGTAGAAGCGCCTTTAATAAACGTGCTAAAATCAATAGATTCATCTATATCTGCCGGCTCGTTTTCTCCTACAATTATTACATGTTTTAGAAATAAAAAGCGGTCTCTATGAGCCTTTACTTTCTCCCATAGCTCTTCATGGACGACCAATACTTTCGCTCTGCTATTGTTCAGAAAATATTCATAATCATCCGGCGTCATCATAGTATTGATTGGAACAGGAATGGCCCCTATTTTCATTGCTCCAAAAAATGAAACCACAAATTCCGGGGAGTCATATGTAAGCAATATCATTCGGTTTTCAGGCTCTACGCCGATATTTTTGAGAGCGTTTCCAAATTGATTCATTTTAAAAAGGAGTTCTAGGTAAGTCACTTCAGTATCATCATAATAAATAGCCACTTTGTTCCCTAAGCCCTTTTGAACATGTTCTTCGACGAAACGAAAGGAAGCGTTATACTGTTCCTTTATTCCTTTATATCGATAAACTGACTCAATCATTATTAGCCTCCTATCTAAAAATTGTGGACTTCCGGTTCTTTTGAACCGGAAATCCACTTTATTAATTAGATCCCTTTCCAGTCAGCTCCGCGTTTTTCAATAAAAGCACTTAATCCTTCTTGAGCATCTTGAGAACGGAATAGAAGATTTTGAAGCTCGCCCTCGTAACGAATGGCGACATTTAAAGGCATTTCTTTACCATTCATAATTGATAGTTTGATATTTGAAGCAGCGTATGTAGCACTGCTTGCTACTTTTTGTGCATATTCAAGAGTCTTTGCTCTTGTTTCTTCTTGAGGGAACACACGATCAACTAATTTGATCTCTAACGCTTCTTTCGGTGTTAAAGTTTCACCAGTTAAGTTTAGGTCCAGCGCTTTTGAGTGGCCCACCTGGCGTGCAAGCCGCTGCGTTCCGCCTGTTCCTGCTAATACTCCAAGTGTAATTTCAGGTAGGCCGATTCTTCCAGCCTGGTCACCCATGAAACGTAAGTCGCAAGCTAAAGCCATCTCTAACCCGCCGCCAACTGTATGCCCTTCTAGGCACGCAATCCAAATTTGCGGGGAACGTGCGATTTTATCTAAAGTCTCATTACAGAATAGGCAAAATTGTGTTTTAAAGCGCGGTTCTGCTGCTTTAAGGAAGTTAATGTTTGCACCGGCTGAGAAGAATTTAGGCATATCACTCATTAGAACTACGACTTTAACATCACTGTCAAAACGGATATCATCAATTGCCGCATTTAATTCTTTATAATATTCAAGATCATAAGCGTTTGTTTTATTTACATGGATGTGTACCTCTGCGATTCCGTTTTCCTTTTTAACTGTTAGATTTTTAGTTGCTGCTTGAGTTGTTGTCATGTTAACTCTCCTTCTTTTTTAAGATTTATATAGTGAGTATAGGGAAAACTATTTAAAAAAAATTAGATTCCGAAAAGATTTAAAGGTCTTTCACCAATGTATGAAACAACGCTCTTCGTTTCTGTATATAAATCTAGTGTTTCAATGCATAGCTCTCTTCCGAAACCTGATTGCTTATAGCCACCGAAAGGTGTTCCAGGGAATGCAGAAATTGGGCTGTTCACCATTACAATTCCGGCTCTTAATCCTGCTGCAACACGGTGTGCTTTGCCATGGTCCTTTGTCCAAACAGCAGATCCCAATCCAAAAATCGAATCGTTTGCTTGCTCTAATACTTCTTTTTCATTTTTAAATTTCATAACTACGACAACTGGACCGAATACTTCTTCTTGTGAAATCCTCATATCATTTGTCACATTTCCAATGATTGTTGGCATGTACCAATATCCCTTTTCGTACTCTGGACCTTCAGGACGCTTGCCTCCATAAAGGATTTCTCCGCCTTCTTCAACAGCTATTTTCACATATCCCTCTACCACATTTTCATGGCTTTGAGAGATTAAAGCTCCCATATGGGTTTCTTTATTAAATGGATCCCCAACATTCAATTTCTTTGCTTTATCTATAAACTTTTCTACAAACTCATCGTAAATGTTTTCATGTACGAAAAGCCTGGATCTCGCTTCACAGGATTGTCCTGTATTATAGAAAATTCCGTATATAGATCCTGAAACTGCACCATCTATATCGCAATCATCGAACACAATATTTGCTGATTTCCCTCCCAGTTCGAGTGTTACACGTTTCAACGTTTCAGAGGCTCTTGCCATAATGTCTTTTCCTGTTTCTGTCTCACCTGTAAATGCAACTTTGTCTACACCAGGATGCTCTGTTAAGTATGGGCCGATTTCTGAACCGCTGCCTGTTAAAATATTCAATACGCCTTCTGGAACTCCTGCTTCTTGACAAATATCAGCAAGCATATAGGCTGTAATCGGAGTATAACTAGCAGGCTTCAATATAACTGTACATCCGGCAGCTAAAGCAGGTGCTATTTTCCAAACAGCCATCATTAATGGATAGTTCCAGGGAATTATTTGAGCACATACACCAACTGGCTCTTTAAGGGTATAGTTAAAAAATCCATTAGGCACAGGGTTTGTGCGCCCGGCAAAAGTTGTAATTGCGCCTGCGTAAAATTCAAAATCTTCAATAGCTTGAGTAATCTGGCCTTGTGCAGCCCCAACCGTTTTTCCACTGTTTAATACTTCCGCTTCAACAAGGTCGTTAAATCGTTCCCTCATAATTAAAGCAATTTTATTTAACATTCGCGCACGTTTTGCAGCTGTTTGTTTTGGCCACTTTCCTGATTCAAAGGCTCTCCGGGCTGCTTGAACGGTACGATCAACATCCTCCTTAGTTGCTTTTGCAACTTTTGCCAGTACCTCTCCTGTAGCCGGATTATATGTTTCAAAAAATTGCTCATTGCTGCTATTTGTGTATTCACCGTTAATAAACAATTGGTACGTATCTTTGATTTTTTTTTCACTTATCGTCTTTTCTTGTATCATATTAACTTGCCCTCCTCATAATTTCTCAATAATCGTTGATATTCCCTGGCCAACCCCAATACACATGGAGGCTAACCCGTAGCGGCTGTCGCGTTTTTGCATTTCATGAACAAGAGTTGTTAAAATTCGTGCACCGCTGCATCCGAGAGGATGGCCTAACGCAATTGCCCCTCCATTTACATTGACTTTTTCCAGCGGAAGACCAAGTTCTTTAACACACGCAAGCGACTGAGCAGCAAACGCTTCATTTAATTCAATTAAATCAAGGTCGTTTACTGATAAACCTGCACGAGCAAGAGCTTTTCTTGTCGCTGGGATCGGTCCAACGCCCATATATGCTGGATCAACGCCAGCTACAGCTGATGTAATAATACGTGCAAGAGGTTTTAGACCTAGCTTTTCAGCGAGTTCCCTCTCCATAATTAAAAGGGCACTTGCGCCGTCATTTATGCCAGAAGAATTACCCGCTGTGACCGTTCCACCCTCTTTAAATGCTGGAAAAAGTTTTGCTAACGCTTCCATTGTTGTCGAAGGCCGAAGATGTTCGTCTGTACGAAAGGTGATAGATTGTCCCTTTCTTTGAGGAATATTAATCGAAACAATTTCATTCTCAAAGCGGCGGCTTTCAATGGCAGCCGCAGCTTTGCGCTGACTGTTTAGAGCAAATTCATCCTGCTCTTCTCTGCTAATGTTATACTTCTCAGCTACATTTTCTGCCGTTTCCCCAAGACTAATGGGTGGGTAATGCTCCGCTAATTTTGGGTTAATGAGCCTCCAGCCAATAGTAGTATCAAATAGAGTCTGATTGGCACGTACATTTGCTAAATTAGGCTTCATCATTACGTATGGTGCGCGTGTCATATTTTCGGTTCCGCCAGCAATAAAAACATCTCCTAATCCTGCCTTTATTGCTGAAGCAGCCTGGTTCACAGCTTCGAGTCCAGATCCGCACAACCGATTGACAGTAACACCTGGTACTGTATCCGGAAGACCAGCAAGGAGCAAGCCCATTCTTGCAACATTCCGATTATCTTCCCCTGCCTGATTCGTACACCCAAAGTAAACATCTTCTATTAATGTTGGATCAACCTTTACTCTTGCCGCTAATTCTTTAATAACGTGGCCCGCTAAGTCGTCAGCACGAACACTGGTTAAAGAACCATTTAATTTGCCAATGGGAGTGCGGACGGCATCCATAATCACGGCTTCCTTCATACCGATTACTCCCTTTCTTTACTTTTTTGATAGTGATAGAAGCCTTTTTCTTTCTCACCACCGACCCAGCCTGCATGGATCAGTTTTCGAATAAGTGGAGCAGGACGATATCTCTCTTCTCCAAACTGGCGGTACAAACCTTTCAATACAGAGTAGACATCTTCCAAGCCGATTTTCTCCGCCCATTCTAAAGGCCCTAAAGGATAATTAGTTCCTTTTTTCATTGCTTCATCAATATCCTCAACAGAAGCAGTACCTTCGATCATGGCAAACGCTGCTTCATTAATAATCATTGATAGAATTCGGGGAAATATGAGCCCGACTTCATCGTCCACTATTTCGATTTCCTGGCCAATCGTCAAAAATGCCTCTTTTGCCTTTTTTAAGTAGTGAGGATCAGCTTGCAGGGATGGCGCGACTTCTATTAATTTTCCTTCAGTGAAGCCTGTAAAGGTTCCAAATCCAACAACTCTTTCGGGATAGCTTAACCATGAGGCTGCTTCTGTAGCGGTAACCCCAAGAGTAGTCGTTAATATAAGTGTTGAAGGTGTTACATTTGATTCTATTTCCTGAAGATTCTTCTTCTTTTGTTCTAAGTCCAGATTTTCAGTTTCAAAGACTGCATCAATGTTCGAAATGACAGAAAAGTCGTTAAAAGAGACCTGATCAGATCTATGTGTTTGAATAGAATGAAAGAGTTCCTTAGCAAGCATATTTCCCCCTGCAACAAGAATTCCTTTAGTTGCTATCATAACTAAAGAACCCTCCCTTCGTTTTCCTTCCTAAACTGCCGGATTGGACCATTCTTTCCTGATAATAATGTGGACGAAATCTGCTTTCGCCATGAAAGCTGCTGTATACGGATTTTGTTGTTGCAAAGTTAATATCGATTCCAATTAAGTCCTGAAGCTCAAATGGACCCATTTTAAACTTGCCTGCCTGTTTCATAATCCGATCAATTTGTTCCACTGTGGCCACATGGTCATTCATAATTCTTATTGCTTCATTATAAAAAGGACGAGCGACACGATTCACGATAAATCCTGGTGTATCTTTACATACAACAGGGCTTTTGCTTAATTTTTTTGCAAAATCCACTAAAGCCTCAATCGTTTCTTGCGATGTTTTTAAACCCTGAATCACTTCAACCAAAGGCATTACAGGTGCTGGATTAAAGAAGTGGCAGCCCGCTACCCGTTTTGGATTTTGAATCAGCCCTGATATTTCTGTAATGGAAAGAGAAGATGTGTTCGTTGAGAGAATGGTATCTGGAGAACATATCTCCTCTAACTGTTGAAAGATGGAACGCTTTATATCGATTTTCTCCGGAACAGCTTCGATTACTAATTGGCAGTCCTTAAAATCCTGCAAATTACTAGTGGTATGTAGCCGTCCCTTTGCTTGCTGTATTTCTTCTATACTGGCTTTCTTTTTTTCTGCCAATCGATCTAATCCTGATTCAATCGAAGTTTTTGCACGCTTTACTGTTTCTTCGTCGATATCGAAAAGTATTCCCGTAAATCCGCTCTGTGCAATAAGCTGAGCAATTCCTGCACCCATGGTACCAGAACCGACTATTCCAACCGTCTTAATTTCCTCCATAAGTTGTGTTCACCTTTCAATTTTTCATCCATTCACCTTTGAATCCTGCCAGCGAACATATTCAAAGACACTGCGGCAACCGTTGCAATAATACTGCCTAACTAACTGGGCAGTACCGAATGAAGAAATTTTTTTTACATTCTCTGAGGAGCAAAAAGAACATTGAATGGATTTATTCTCTTCAGACATTGGAAACAACCTCATCCATAGTTAATTCTTTAATTTTGTTCTTAAATTTAGTTGTTAGCCTATTATTTTCTGCAATTATTTTCTCAGAGAGTAATAGATAGTCTGCCTCAACCTTTGTTAACCATTGCTCAGCTTCAAGTGCCGCTTTCTCAAGCTGATGTTCAAATCTTTTCGGAATGGAACCCTTTTCATTCAGAAGCTGCTCACACCAGCTTCTGGAATAAGTAAGATGCTCGTCTTGCTCTTTAAGCAGCTTGCTAAATGGCGGGTTATACGCTGTGTTGTCTGCTTCAATAATCGCCTTCATTACTAGATCTACAGCCAGGTTGATCGTATACTGCCCTGCAATCAAGGAAATCCAATCACTTATATCTACTCCATTTTGAAAAGCTTTCCCTGTTTGATGTTTGATATCAACCTTGCTGCTATTTAAGCCCTTCAATTCAAACGACCATTTATAAATTAGTCTTGCATGGCCAAGTTCTGCCTGCGCCATCGCAATCGATGAAAGCGTTGCTTCCAAATCCGGTCCGCTGATGCCTATCTCTACCAGGCGGTCACCTAAAATAAATTTATTGTCAGCAATTGTTTCGGCTAACTCTATCAATGAAATGTTTTTCTCTTGAGCCATTTAGACCACTCCTTGCTGAGGAAATAACGCTTCCGGAAGCCGTACCGCAATTACCGCCGATTTGGGTACTACATGCATCTCCACCCAATCTTCTTCATCATAAATATATTGGGCATATGTTCTTGCAAGATCATCGCTTCCAGCTTTGAAAGATCCGACATGCACCAAGTCATCTCCTCTTTTAATTCTTGTGAAAAGAAGGTATTCCCTTTTTTGTTCGTCTTTTTTTGTCACGAGCTTACCCCCCAGTGCTTTAATTTTTTCTTGCCTTCTTCGCTTAAGTTATTTACTGTCCAAGGCGGACTCCACACAACTTGTATATCGACCTCAGCTATTTCATCTTCTGCAAGTAATCGATTCTTAATATCACTTTCAATCCATTCCATGCATGCACACCCTGTTGAAGTGTAGGTCATTTTCACCTCAAGCTTGCTATCTTCAACTTTATTAATCTCATAAATTAAACCCATATCCACAACACTTATAGGAAATTCAGGATCGGACACTTCTTTTAAAGCATTCCAGTATTTCGAAGTGTCTAATTCGAGCATTTGTTCATTTAACATTTAACTTACCTCCTCTGCTCTCATTGCCTCAAACTGATGCGCTCCCTGCTGAATCCGATTAACAAACTGTATATTCTGCGGTCCACGCTTTTTAAAACGTTCGATAACACCTTCCCATGTATCCGGCTGGTCTGTTAGCCATTTTTTATTTTCAAGGTCAAATTTACACGGGAACGGAACATCAATCACATACTTTCCAGTTTCTTCATCAAGATGAGCCGGTACTTTAATCCCGATTGATTCACAGAACGGAACAGCTGTTGATAGCCACTTTTGCCGCAATTCATCATTTGTTCTGCCCTTTAATTTGTAGTCAAGCTGTGCTGACCGGCTTTTTAGATTATCTGCGACTCCAAAAAACTCTAATGCCATCAAGAACATCCAATCGACAGCTTCTTGCACCTGCTTGGCAGTTTCCGGATTTTTCATTCCGGCCTTCATAATAATTTCCCCGTTGCGCAAGTGGAACAATTCTTCTTTATCAACCTTCACCAGCGCCCGTTTCCAAGGTCCATATGAAGTGTTTTCATGTGAATCCCCTAACAGCGTGTATCCTGCACGATCGAATAATCCATTAAACACACCAAGCTCAATCCAGTTATTAAGTTTGAAATCAAATGCATAAGGGTTTTTCCAACGGTTGGCGGGACGGTTATATAAAAGCTCGTCGATGTCTTGCCCTAAGTCCTCTAACAAACGGTACGCAATATGGGCGTGACCAATTTCATCCTGCATTACCGCTAAAGCGGTGATTTTATAATTTAGATTAGGTGCCTCATTGTAAACAGTTAGTAGAGGAGGAACACTTAATAGCTCTGTATCACCAACAATTACAAGTGTTTGTATTAACGCTTTTATATACTCCTCATTCATATCCTCTGGTCTTTCCACCATAAATCCTTTATTAACTTTATCCATCAAGATTTCAGCCCGATTCATTCTTCCACCTCTTCATTACGTTTTTTATATTTTCGTCTATATTAAGTAATATAAAATATTCTAAATTATCTGTCAAGAGTATATTATGTTTTTTTGACGAACAATAATAAAAATTATTAAAGAATCGAAAAAATAGGTAGTTATGGGCATAGGAAGGATATTCTCAGCAATATATCCAGTTGATTAGCTAAAAAAAGACGCCTTTGATATAGGCGCCTAGATCATTAATTTATTTTTTCATACACGACTGGATATGTGTCTTCTTTTTTGACTCTATTTTCGCGTGCTAAATACTCCAAGTGAGCCATCGTTTCAGCAATGGCAAAACGCCATTGATGTGGAGACAGATGTTTATGTGCAAATATATCATTTGCGACCTGATAGGCTGTTCGTCCTTGTGCAAGCTTTTCCATTTCGGTCAATCTATGCTCATGATGCTGAATCAATTCATCGATACGCTCATTTACTTTATTGATGATGATCCCATGAGCAGATAATGCTCTCTTTACTTGAAGTGCCTTCACCTTATAAAGAGAGGCAACATAGTCATGTAAAGGCGTTTGACTTGCTCCCGGCCATAAGCTTATATTTGGAGTGATTTTATCAAGAATATGATCGCCAGATATTAAAAGCTTCTCCTCTTCCAGATAAAAACAAATGTGGCCGTTGCTATGCCCCGGTGTATGAATGATTTCCCAAGTTTCCCCTCCGAATTCGACCATTGCACCTTTAATAGGTTTTACCTCTGGCAGCGGAAGTACGTGATTGCCGAGCAGTTCCATATGACTGGATATATCTGTACTCAATTGCGGTGGGACTCCATGATTAAGGTTCATTTCTTCAATACGCTGCGTTTGTAAACTTCCTTCTCCCCATACTCGCTCCATCATTTGCAAATCAATCTCGTGCATATAAACCTCAGCACCTGTGTATTGCTGCATCCAGCCGGCAAGCCCAGAATGATCAGGATGAAAATGCGTCAAATAGATAGTCTGGATTTCTCTTGGAGAAATGCCAAGCTCCTTAAGTACCTCTTGCCACGCAGATCTGGCTTCTTTATAGTTGAACCCAGCATCTATTAAAATATAGTGGTCCTTATGCGGATAAAGGTAACAATAAACATACTTCATCGGAAAAGGGACCGGAATACCGATTCGATAACCACCGAAATCAACTTTTTCTATGTTCATACTTCCAGCTCCTTACTAATATCTATTTACTTTATTGGGATCATCTGATGGGCTTTATTCCCCTGTAAACTGAGGCGGGCGTTTTTCGTTAAAAGCCTCCAAGGCTTCGACTCTATCTTTAGTAGGGATAATCACTTCATAAGCTTTCGATTCAATTGCCAGCCCTGTTTGCAAATCAACATTGCTTCCGTAATTAATTGCATATTTAGCCTGCGCTACGGCCAATGGACCATTTTTCATGATTTCTTCTGCCAGTTCTATGGCACTGCTCATTAACTGTTCCCTATTTACTACCTTGTTGATGACTCCTAGTTCGTAAGCGTCGTTCGCAGTAATTCTTCTTGCAGTGAGTATTAACTCCTTTGCTCTTGAAGTACCAATTAATCGGCTCAACCGCTGGGTTCCACCGGCGCCCGGAATTATAGCCCAGCTTACCTCAGTCAATCCTAATTTAGCCTCTTCGACAGCAAAACGAAAATCACAAACTAATGCAAGCTCAAACCCACCGCCGAGTGCATAGCCATTTATGGCGGCGATTGTCGGCTGTGGCAGCTCTTCGATCCTATTAAACACACTGCGAATTTTATTTACATTCCGCCGTACTTCTCTTTCGTTCAACGTACGTCTTTCTTTAAGATCTGCCCCTGCACTAAACGCTTTTTCACCGGCACCAGTGATAATAACAGCACGGATGTTCTTATCTAACTTTATTTCTTCAACCACTTGATCTAACTGGTTAAGTGTTTCATAATCAAAACAATTTAATTGGTCAGGACGATTAATGGTGATAATCGCCAATAAATCTTTCACTTGCAAATCAACTTTTTTCATAAGTTATCCCTCATCAACACGAATGATTTGAATTTTCAGTCATTTGAAAAGATTATTAACCATTAATTAGCATTCTCTTTACACACAATACAACCCGTGCTCCTGCTACAGTAGATCGAACTACAGCGGAAAAGGGCTGAATGAGCCCATTCCTGTGGTTATTTGGTAAATGCTATATGCCATTTTCTATACATATACCTCTTCAAATGGGTTACTCGCTTTGTGACGTTTCGGAACAAAGTCTGTATCCGGTGCAGGTTCATAGATTGATTCAAAAAACCTTACAGCAGGGATTGAAATCAACTGATGGATATTCCAAAATAATTCTCTGGCCTTAGCACCTGACCATTCTTTCGGCAATAAATCTCTTGGAAACCCCGGGTCTTGAAAGAGGAATTTACGGTATTCATGAACTATTTGAGTTCTTTCAATAAAACATTCTTTATCGGTTAATGAATTGCTAAGGGCCTTTTCACGCAATTCATCAAATTTGGGCAAATATTTTGCAATAAATATGCCATATTCATCAGAAATCCTTTGGAGGTCCCATCCCTTGTCAATTACACTTTGATTATCATGTGACACAACTGAGGAAGAACTAAATAGCATCGTATATTTTTCAATTTGATAAGTTTGTATCATACCGAGTACTTGTTCTTCCAATGGATTTGGACTCACCCATGTACTATTGGAAATCATACCGAACCCTGTCCAGTTTAACTCTTTCCGGATTTCATTTCGCAGTTCACGTTTTTCTTCTGGAAAAGAATACGTTAAAATCCTCCACTGGCCATCCCAGGTTTGGCTTGGTGAAGCATATACCCTTTTTACACCATCTTCCACTCTTCTTCCACCCTGCGGAGTTACAGAGTAGTAGCTTTTATTTCCTATCTTTCTTACTTGAAGTAAATTGTTTTGCACCATCCGCAAGATCGCTCCACGTACAGACGATTCAGAAACCCCAAATTGGCTCATTAGCTGTATTAAACTACCTACCCAGATTTCTCCTCCATAATATTGAATATACTCCCCATACAAAGTAAACATTGATGACCTTGGTTTCACAGTTTTCACCATCCAATATGCGTTTGATATAACATTCATGATTTAAGAGTAACTTTAATTATAGAGGATAGTGAGAAGTTATGCATTAAACCTAGATCTTTTTTCTTTTTCATTTGTATGAGTATTTTCCTTAAGAATCTCTCTCACATCTTCAGGTATCGTAACGGCTTTAATTCCAGCCGGAGTCTGTTTTACCCATCCTCTCAACTCATACCCAAAACCTGTGCGCATTTCCCCTTTAAACACTTGATGATTTAATTTGATCGTTTTCTGATTAATATCCTCCACTATTGTGTGAACGGTAATAATATCGTCATATAATAAAGGTTTTTCAAAAGTACATCTTACATCAAGCATAGGAAGAATAATATTTCGTTCTCTTTCCAGTGTTTGAGGTGATAATTTACAGCTTCGAAAAAATTGATGGCCTGCAATGTCAAACCACTTAAAATAGTTAGGATAATAAACGATTCCAGCTTTATCTGTATCTCCCCAATTTACCAGAACTTCAATTTCGTTTGATCTCATGTTTGTCCCTCAGTTTCTTCCTCACTGGTTTTTTAAAATTTACACTCATCAAAATCATCTTTCCGGTATTTATTGTTTAAAATGGCGATATCGAGATCCGATATCGCCATTTATCATTTTTGATTACTTTCCTGTCCAGTTAGCCTCGCGTTTTTCGATAAAAGCACTTAATCCCTCTTGAGCGTCCTGTGAACGGAATAAGAGATTTTGAAGTTCTCCTTCGTAACGAATTGCAACATTTAGAGGCATTTCCTTGCCATTCATGATTGATAGTTTGATATTTGATGCAGCGTATGTAGCACTGCTTGCAACTTTATGCGCATATTCCAACGTTTTTGCTCTTGTTTCCTCTTGAGGGAATACACGATCAACTAATTTTATCCCTAATGCTTCTTGAGGTGTAAGGGTTTCTCCAGTTAAGTTTAAGTCCAAAGCTTTTGAATGGCCTACTTGACGAGCTAGACGCTGAGTTCCACCCGTACCTGCAAGTACACCGAGTGTAATTTCAGGAAGGCCGATTTTCCCTGCCTGGTCACCCATGAACCGAAGGTCGCACGCTAAAGCCATTTCTAAGCCGCCGCCAACCGTATGTCCTTCAAGACACGCAATCCAGATTTGCGGTGAGCGTGCTATTTTATCTAATGTCTCATTACAGAACAGGCAGAATTGTGTTTTAAAGCGAGGTTCTGCAGCTTTTAGGAAATTAATATTTGCACCAGATGAGAAGAATTTTGGCATATCGCTCATTAATACTGCAACTTTAATGTCACTGTCAAAGCGGATATCATCGATAGCAGCATTTAAGGCTTTGTAATATTCCAAGTCATACGCATTCGTTTTATTTACGTGAATATGAACCTCAGCAACTTCTCCGTTTTTTGTTACTGTAAGCGTTTTAGTATCTAATGCTGTTGTCAAAATAAAAACCTCCCAATAGTTGTTTATTACGAAAATAGTTCTTTCGTTCTTATAACATAATATATATAATATTCTCACTATTATCAAACCTCGAAATTTACCGTTTTTAGAAGGTAAATAATATTAATGCTTGCATTTTCTTTAAATATCTTCATTTTTCTAATTATTTTGTTTTTTTAAAACGATCGTAAGATTTTCGACTGTATAAGTGATAAGTTCACCCTTCAGCGTTGTTCAATGCTTCTATATGTCTCTTTAATAAATGGTTTATTTAAGCAGAGTAAAAATATCAGCTTTTCCCCATGATATTGTGTTATCTTTTAATTACTATCGTAAAAATAATATGTTAACAGTATTGATGCGGTCCTGGTTACTACCCTTTTTTATTTATTCTTAATAAGTGAAAGGAGCATAAAAATTGATTTCATTGAAAGACACTAAATGTGAAGTTTTCCCTATTATTGTTCCTGTTTTATCCTCTTTGAATAGTATTAACTTTTTCTTATTCAGAAAGGATCAAACCCTAATATTGATCGATGCAGGACTCAATAATGAGGAATGTTGGCAGGCTTTAGAGCTTGCTCTAGCGCAAAATGGGTTCACACTAAAAGACATATCGCAAATCATCTTAACTCATCATCATATTGATCATGTCGGCTTAGTAAACCGAATTGTTTCAAAAACTCAAGTTCCAGTGTATGCTCATCGAGCATCTAAGCCCCGTTTAAAAAGGGATAGTGATTTTTTAAATATGAGAGCTGACTTTTTTTCTCAGCTATATAAGGAGATGGGATGCGGTGATGCAGGCCATAAACAATCAGCCTATTTAAGAGCATCAATCAACAAAAATAAGATGCATAAAATTGAAGGCCCAATTTTTGAAATAACAGGAAAACAATGGATGAATTTCGAAATCATTGAGGTTCCGGGACATGCACCAGATCAAATTACATTTTTTGAAAAAGAGAGAAAATGGCTATTTGCAGGAGACCTATTAATAGAGCACATTTCAAGCAATGCCCTGGTGGAACCTGACGAAAATGGCAAAAGACTGATGACATTAAGCCAGCATAGAAAGTCATTAGACAATTGTTTATCTTTAGACATAGATCACGTTTTCCCCGGACACGGCACACTTATCAGGAATCCCCAGCAGTTAATTAAAAAAAGACTGGATGGCATTGAATCGAAAGCAGCTAAGTTTGCTGCCTTAATAGAGTCCGGCATATCGACAGGCAGTAAACTTGCACAAGTCTACTATAAAGAAAAATATTCTCAGCAATTTTCGCTTGTGATGTCAGAGATTATTGGTCATTTAGATTATTTAGAAATGAATGGCCGGATAGTGAAAGAATCAATAAATGGGGTATGGCATTATTCCGTTGGCAAGAAATAGAAAGAACAAAGAGCTGTCAATTTGGTGAGTAACAGCTCTTTTGTTTTATCGTCAGTCGTACTCTTCTCTATATCAAATCAGGAATATCAAGCTATTATTTTCATTTAACTACAAGGTTTTTAAATGGAGCAGCAGGCAGCAGCAGCTCGTCTGTCTTAACTTCATAGAGCCCGTATGGTACTAAACGAAGACCAGGCAGAAAATCACATGTCAAAAATAGCAATGTATAAAGGATGTCATGGAATGGAAATCCACGTTCCTGCAACACTGATAGCAGCCTATTGTGATAATCCACTGCGGCTTCAAAAGATATATCAGTTGTCATCATACCTGTTAGCTGCAGTGGAATTTCCAAGACTGCTTCATTCCCATCAACTATGGCAACACCTCCACCCATGCCATGAACGAGTGACGCTGCTTTTGCCATGGCATCAGGATTTCTTCCAACGACGAGTAGTTCTGTTGTTGTGTTGTAGGTGGACGCCATCCCATCTAAATTTAAGGCAAATTTCTCTAAAATACCTTTGGCGACCCACTCACCGCTTCGATCAATTAATGCTGCCTGTAACAGACCTTGATGTCCTGAAAGATCAGCGAATCCATTTCTTGAAGGTAGTTCCGTATCTTTTCTCTGAGTAATCACATTACTGCGGAAGTATATCACGGGAACAGGATCATTTTGTGAAGAATGCGGATAGCGATAAAGGTCAGGCTGTTCCAAAACAGATTTCGAAAAAGCAAATGGTTCTCTAACAATATATTTATTCCAGTCTATTTCAGGCAGCGAAGCAGATAATTTTCCACTTTCCGCTACTACTTCGCCGCTTGCAATAACAGTATCCGGCCGGAAATTAATAAGATTTGGAAGGATATTTATATCCGCACGTCTTCCAGGAGCAATGCCACCAATATAATCATCAAGCTTAAGATATGTTGCAGCATTAATCGTTACCATCTGTATTGCAGTCATCACAGGAACACCAAGTTCTACAGCTTGTCTAATCAGACCATCTACAAATCCTTCCTTTTCGATAAATGCAGGATGGGGACCGTCGGTTGTCATAATGATCCGGTTTGTGCTCACATTGCCATCAGTAATGAGCTTTACAATCTCCGGCAAATCCGGGCGCAACGAACTATTTCGGAGTGTTGTCCACATTCCTAATCTTAGCCGGTCAAATGCTTCTTTCGCTGTTATCGCTTCATGACACGCACTTACCCCGGATGCCACAACAGCATTTAATTTATCATAGGAACATCCCGCCGTATGACCATCTGAAACTTTCCCTAACTTCTTGACAAAATCCATTGTATCCATTAAAAAAGGATCAGCATGATATAATAATGGCCAACGAGTTACTTCTGCAGTACCCAGAACATCATCAAGCTGAAGAAGTTCCTGGATATCTTTTTGATTATACCAATCTCTTTCTCCAGGGTAATCCGCCTGTGAAACTAACCTCACCAGCCAAAAAAAATTGCCGGGTAATTGCTTTAAATCTGTTAACATGTCCTTGAAGCCCCTGGCTCCCATATGCAGATAAAAGAATAGATTATCATTCACGGTTGTAGTCGTGCCTAGTGGCAAAATTTTACTCGTAACACTTAACGGATTATAAACAACCCATGGATGAGCATGCGCTTCAATAAAACCAGGTGATATAAATTTTCCTTCTGCATCAATAACTTTAGTATCCTCACCAATAGAAGCTTCACTTTCACCAATATAAGCAATTGAGTCCTTATACACAGCCACATTTTGTTTCAAGAATTCTCCAGAATAAACGTTAATTACTGTTCCACCTTTAATAAAAATATCAGCTGGACGCTGCCCTTTTGCTACTTCCACCAATTCAATTCTCTGGGCTTTAATTTCCACTTTCCTTCTCTCCCATCAAGGTCATAAATTTTACAAAACAGGATTTATGTATGGACTTTATGTTTTGATGTGATGCAAACTTTCTAACTCTCAAAAATTTTGAACTTGATTATTCATTAAATGCTATTCATCATTTACGATGTTCCCTTGATAAAAACCTATTACGTTTTATCAAATTTCGTTTGTATAACATAATACTAATTCAGCAGTAATTTATATGTCAATAAAATTCATATAACAAATTTATAGTCACAGCCATATGTATTATTGTTTCAACGTTCTAATTTGTTTCTTTTTCAAGAGCGTCATGTACAATTAACCAATAAAACAGCATAAAATAAAAAAGACCAGACATGTTAGAGCATGTCCGGTCAAACAATAGAAGGTTCCCACAAAGGGGATCGACTAAAAATGGGGAATAATCCACCTGAGTCGTTAACTCAAGGGTGGATTATTTTTTGTACTGCCAAAATCTATATCGTTGAATTGGGATTACTGTCTAGCTCCAGCGCCCAGCCCCTCGAGGTCAAATAACCTTCGGCAATAAAATCAAAGAGCAGACTTTTTTGTCGAAAAACATTTGCTTGTCGGGGCTAAATAGGGCGCTTGCACTTTTCGTTCGTTAATGACAGAATTGCCACGATTAGAATTGCGAAAGCAGCAACCATAATCATTATTGACTCGAAAACTGTTACAGTTTCGAACGGACACCATTATCTTGATATTCCTTTTGTTCATAATGAACTTTTACAATCATCGTCTTCTAAAAAAACTATTCTAGTTAAGCCTTCACCTTTGCATTCGATTCATATAATTCCACGGCTTCGTTAACGTTGTAATTATTATGGACAATCGACTCGATTGCTTGAATCATGGCGGCAGGATGCTCGGATTGCCAGATATTTCGGCCCATATCTACTCCTGCTGCTCCCTGAACCATCGCATTATAAGTAATCTCAAGCGCTTCGCGTATCGTATCGAATTTCGGCCCTCCCGCTATCACGATCGGAACCGGGCACTTGCTTGTAACTTGCCCAAAGTTTTCACAGTAATAGGTTTTTACAATATCCGCACCCATTTCAGCAACCACTCTTGATGCTAATGCAAGGAACCGCGCATCTCTCTTCTCCAGTTCCTTTCCAACGGCCGTAATTCCCAATACCGGGATCCCATAATCATGTGCCTCAGTTACTACATGTGCTAGGTTTGTTACTGTCTGAGTTTCATAGTCTGATCCAACAAAAACGGAAACGCCGACTCCAACCACATTATGGCGAATCGCTTCCTTCACAGATGTAACAATAGTTTCATTAGCCAGGTCTTTACCGACGGTCGTTGGTCCACCCGATACCCTAAGAATCATTGGTTTTTCCGTATTTTCCGGGATCGAAGCCGCAAGCACTCCTCTAGTTAAATACAAGGAATCCGTATAAGCCAATAAATCCTTGACTGTTTCTCCGGGCTTTTCCAAGCCACGAATCGGGCCTAAAAAATAACCATGGTCAATTGCAAGCATAACCGCTCTTCTATTTGGCAAAATTTTATTTAATCGGTTTTGAAATCCCCAGCTCATATCATTTCCACTCCCCTTATTTAATAATTGGATTTTCCACATTGACAGAATCTCTTTCGGTTATATGCGGTGATTTGATGAAGACGGATTTAAAGCTTTGTTGAGATTGATTAATGAGGTAATGAGTGTCACCTGGCCGGCATTGAATCATATCACCAGGCTTAGCAGGAACTTTATCCCCATTAATATAAAAATCGATTTCACCTTCAAGAATGTAAAAGATTTCTTCGCACACAGTATGATAATGGTTTTGAAAGTCCTGTCCCGGCTTCAATACAACAACACCTAGATCAACATTCGGTCCTTTAGATAAGTATTTTGGTCCATTGTCCCCAAAACGGTATGCAAAGTCCTTCTCATTGACTTTCTTCATTCCGCCACCTCCTTTCAAGCTAATCAAGTCCAGGTGCTTTCCACATATGGGTGGTTAATCCACTGTCGGCTATCCGGAGCTGCTCGTTGTAAACCTTTCTCCAATTCTCAAAAATCACTTGATAGAGAGCGTGATTTTCCATGTTTGGCATATGCTTGCGTTCCCACTTAACAGTCGAGTTTACAGCCTGGTGGATATTTTTATAAACACCTGCTCCAATACCAGCAAACAAAGCAGTCCCTAATGCAGCAGCCTCTTTAATAACCGGAATTTTCACAGGAACTCCGAGAACATCAGCAAGCGTCTGGCTCCACAGCTTTCCTTTTGATGCTCCACCGGCAAAAATAACTTCTTCAGGATAAAATCCTGTCACAGTTTGAATGAGTTTTAAGTTTCCCAGAGTGATGATCGCAGCGTTTTCCTGGAGGGATTTGAATATTTCCTTTTTGCCTGTTTTTTTCGGATCCAGTGTGAGATTAATCAAGGATGGTGATGCATGCCGCCAGGATCGGTAGTTCATCGTATCTGAGAAAACCGGCATTATACCGTTCGAGCCGACTGGAACATCCTTTGCTTTTTCTTCTAAAATTTCATAAGGGTCACGCCCGGCAGCCAATCCTTCTTCTTTTTCCTGGTCACAGAACACATCGCGGAACCATCTCATTACAAGGCCTGGAAAAAAAGCAATCATTTCTATTTGCCATAACTCGGGAACCGCATGGCAATTTACCCTTATCCTGCCCTCTGGATCAGTAAGCGGCTGCTTCACGTTGACTTCCTGCTGCCAGAACGAACCCCCTGAAACAACGGTTTGCCCTTCCTCTACTGCACCAACGCCAACCGATGCCATTTGGGCATCACCTCCGCCGGAAACAACTGGTGTTCCTTTTTCCAGCCCAGTTACGCATGCTGCTTCCTCGGTCACATACCCAATAACCACCCCTGCTTCATTGACTGGCGGGAGAAGATTGCTTTTTATTCCGCAAGCTTCGGCGGCTGTTTTCTCCCATACACGTTTCTTCAAGTTAAAAATACCTGTCGTGCATCCATTCGATGGATCCACTTGCAGGACTCCCGATAGCTTGTAGAGAATCCAGTCGTTGATCATCGTCATCACTGTGGCCTTTTCATAAGCGGCAGCCATATGATTTTTCAGCCACAAAAGCCTTGGCAGAGCCCCTAAAGCAAACGTCTGCCCCGATAGCTGATACATTCTTTCTTCTATTCCAGAATCGATTTCCTTCAATGCTTTAACTTCTGCTGAGGCCCTCGAATCGACATTCGCACATGCCCATATTTCCCTGCCTTCCTTGTCGTATAGAACAATCCCTTCCCTCATGCTCGTTGCGCTAATTGCTTTGATTTCCTTTGGCTCGATTCCCGATACACTTAAGACATCCCGGATACAGCCTGCTGCTGAAGTCCAGTTCGTTTCACAATCAAATTCCATTGAGCCAGGGTACTGTTCATCTGTTACATGACTCCATTCCACCTGGGATACTCCGAGCTGGTTTCCCTTTATATCAAAGAGAACCGCCCGAATACTCCCAGTACCGGCATCAATGGCCAGAATGCATTCCATTTTTATGCTTCACCCCCATATTTAATAAAGCAACCGCGGTAGCCTCATCCGTGACAAGAGTGTGGATGTATCCTCCTTTTAAAGCGCCGTAAATAGCTTTCACCTTCTTCTCTCCTCCTGCCACGGCAAAAACATTTTTCCCCTTTAACACCGACAATTCTGTTCCTATTAGACGTTTATGATGCGGGAGCTCGAGAATTTCTCCGTTTCGGTCAAAAAATTGGCCAAGTATATCCCCAACAGCCTTTTGATGCTTAATAAAAGTCAATTCATTCATCGTCATTTTCTCTTCTTGAATGATCGTGGCTTCTGGATAAATTCCTCCAATCCCGATGATGATATATTTAGCAATCATGGCAAGATCGAGAATTTCTTTAATAGAAGGTTCAGTTAAAAAGCTTTCTGCCATCTCATCTGTAGAAGCAAGAAACGGTGCGGGTATTACATGGATATCCTGGAATTTCTCCATGCCACCTTCTTTTTGGCGCCGATTATGCAGATAGTAATTGACTCCACCTGTCAGAGTAACAACGGAAATATTGCTTTCTGGCACAAGCGACAAGTAATCAATCGTTTTCGATACCGCCCTGCCCCAGCCCAGCCCGACCATATCGTTTGGCTGAAGCTTGCTTTGAAGATACTGCGCAGCAGCCTTTGATAAGGAATCGGTCAAGGCATCAGGGTTTTGCTGGGTTGGAATGATGAAAGCGTTTGGCAGCGAAAAGGCTTCTTTGAATTCCTTCTCGATACTTAACCCGTTTTTGCCAAACCCCTTAACCTCGAATTGGACAACACCTTCAGCCCTTGCCCTGTCTAGCAGCCGGACTACCTTCGCACGCGACAAATCCAGCAAGTCCGCTATCTCGTTTTGTGTCATATTTTCCTTATAGTAATACCAGGCAACTTTAATCAGCATATTTTCTATATAAAGGTCATGGCTCATCTGCTGCTACACTCCCTACAAAAGTCCACCCTGCAATTTTTTGTTCACACTCCTAAAAAATATATATCCTCGTAATGACTGAAAAAGAACAATTTCAGAGTATTCAGCATTTTTTATTTTCAATGGTCATATTTTGTTTACTTTCCGTGTATGTATTAACAAGCTTTTCGCACAGCAATGTGAAATTTCGCTCTTGTAAATCTTTATTTTTTATGTAAGCGTTTACTGCACTTTCTTATAGGGGTGGTGACAAATGTTCGATGGAAAATGAAACAGCGGCATTGCTTCAAGTAGAAAAAGTCTTTAAGCAATTTTCCGGTGTACCCGTCCTGCGCGGTGTCTCTCTTTCCCTGCAAAAGGGAGAAGTTCATGCCATTGTAGGTGGGAACGGTGCCGGCAAATCAACATTGATGAAAATCATTACTGGATTATACAAAGCCGACAGCGGATCCATTTTCATAAAAGGAGTGCAGGCCGCTTTCTCAAACACAAATGAGGCCCATCAGCACGGAGTGTATCTCGTCCCTCAGGAGCCGCTTATTTTTCCAAATATGTCAGTCGAAGAAAACATCTTGATTGGATTGCCGGGGAAGAAGCCTGTCTTGAAGGAAAAGGTTCAAAAAATCATTCGAAGATTGGGCTGGAATCTCGATTTGAACCAAAGTGCTTTATCCCTTTCAATTGCCGAGCAGCAATTGGTCGAAGTTATTAGAGGATTAGTGAGAGAAGCTGAGATTCTTATACTTGATGAACCGACTTCCACCCTGACGTTTGGAGAAATTGCGTCTTTATTTAAGACAATCAAGAACCTGACTGCGGAAGGACTTGGCGTTTTTTATATCACACATCGCATTACCGAAATCTTTACGCTCGCCCATTCCGTATCCGTTTTACGTGATGGTGTTGTTTCAGCGCAGGGACCTGTCACAAATTTCTCCTATGAAGGCATTCTCGAAGGCTTGATGCCTGGAGGTGCGAGTAAAAACATTGTTCACCCGGAAAAACACGTCCTACGAGAGACAGATGCTCCCGTTTTTGATCATCCTGCTCTTTCCGTTGAGGAGCTTTCCGGAAAAAGATTCAGCTCAATCAGTTTCACCCTTCATCAGGGAGAAGTTGTAGGAATTGCAGGGGTAGTTGGCGCTGGTAGGACAGAACTGGCGGAAGCCATCTTTGGATTGATACCGATTGAGCAAGGAAGCATTCAAATGGGCGGTCTGGAATTGAACGGATTGACTGCAAGAAGGCGAATCAACAAAGGCATGGTCTACGTCCCGGAGGATCGCCATTCACACGGTGTTTTCTCGATTACAACGATTGAGAAAAATGTCACCTCAACGATTCTATATCGCCTTAAAGGATTTTTTCTTCCATTCAAACAGGAAAAGAAAATCGCCTCCAAATACGTAGAGGACTTAAAGGTGAAATCGTCAAGCATGGATCAGGAACTGAAGGATTTATCAGGAGGAAACCAGCAAAAAGTGGTGCTTGCCAAATACCTGGCAGCAACCCCGAGGGTGATCATTTTCGATGAGCCCACACGCGGAATCGATGCCAACGCCCGCAATGACATATACAAGATCATTCATGAGTTAAAATCCAAAGGCTTAGCTGTACTTCTGATTTCCTCTGATATTGAAGAAATCGAAAAACTCAGTGACAGGGTGCTGGTCATGCATGAAGGAAAGCTTGTCAAAACCCTCACCAAGTCCGAAATCAACTCAGATACCATTACTAAATGGGCGTTTGGTGTGAATAAAGAGGTGATTATGTAATGCCTTCCCTTTTCGTTCGATTGGTCAAAGCAAGGGAACTTTCGATCCTCTTGTTAATGTTTGCTTACATTATCCTGGTCGGTGCCTTTAATCACGAGTTTGTCACGGGAGATACGATTTCCCTCCTGATCAAAGCAAGTGTCATCCTGCTCGTCATGGCGATCGGCCAATCGTTTGTCCTTTTCACCTCGAACATAGATGTATCAGTTGGTTCCATCATGGGGCTGTCGGCTGCCATCTGCGGAGTCTTGTTAACATCGGGCTATAATATTTGGGCTGTAACGGCAATTGTATTGACCGCAGGAGCCATCATCGGCCTGATCAACGGAGTAGGTGTTGCCTTTTTAAAGGTTCCGTCTATCATCATGACGCTTGGGATGCTTGGAATTATTCGGGGATGCATGCTGATTTATACGGAAGGGATGTGGATTGAGGATATCCCAAATTTTTATAAAAAATTGGCGGGGGTAAAGCTTCTCGGCTTGAATTTTCCGGTTTGGATTGCCGTGATTCTGGTCATCTTTACCCATCTATTCTTGACAAAAATTAAATTTGGCCGCTATTTTTACGCAGTTGGAGATAACCGCGATGGAGCACGACAGGTAGGAATCCCGGTTGAAAGAGTTCAGCTGCTCGCCTTTATGCTTTCTGGTATTTCTGCAGCCATAGCCGGAATGGTGTTCGTCATGAACATCGGTTTTGTACCAAACCAGACTGGCGGCGGTCTCGAGCTCCAGGTCATTGCAGCAGCTGTTCTCGGAGGTGTCAGTTTGACAGGTGGACTAGGAAGCGTTGTCGGCGCAAGTCTAGGTGCCGTTTTCTTTACTGTAATCAATACTTCACTCATTTACTTGAAAATCCCGGCCTACTGGAACAATGCCATATCGGGGCTGCTTTTACTATTAATTGTAGTTGGAGATTCCAAATTTCAGCTATATTTAAGAAAACAGGCTTTTTCCAGCAAAAAGAAAAATGCGACGATCTCCATAAAAGGAGGTACCGGTCTTGAAAACGAAAATAACGCTTCTACTTAAATGGGAAGCGGTCCTTGTATTGTTCCTCCTGCTGGAACTCATCATGTTCGGGCATATCATTCCCGGATTTCTGAACATGAACAATCTTCTATACAGCATGAATGATTTTGCTTATATTGCCCTTGCAGCCATTCCAATGACGTTTGTGATTATTACTGGCGGGATAGATGTCTCAGTCGGGTCGATCATGGGACTCTCCTCCATCCTCGTCGGAGTTCTCTGGAAGGATGGCATGAATATTTGGATGGCCCTGCTTATTACCATTCTGCTGGCCGTTTTTACAGGGTTGATCAACGGTCTTTTAGTCGCTTTCACAACAGTACAGCCACTAGTTGTCACTTTGGGAGGTATGTTCCTTTTTTCGGGAATAGCCCTTGTTTTATCAGGGGGATCCAGTGCTTCCGGCTATGAAGGAATTAGCGGTTTTCCTGATGCATTTGTCAATATCGCCAATGGTTTATTCCTAAGCATTCCCAATCCTATTTGGATTTTGCTGTTGTCTATCTGTTTATTCGGTGGGTTGCTCCACTTCACTCGATATGGGCGTAACGTATATTTAGTGGGGATCAATATAAAAGCTGCAAGGTACAGCGGAATCCGTACAAAGTGGACGGTTTTAAGTACCTATATGTTATCCGGCTTCGGAGGTGGTATTAGCGGCATCATCCTTACATCATACTTTAGCTCCGCAAGATCAGACCTTGGTGCTGATGCAGTCCTGCCTGTTATCACCGCTGTCGTCTTGGGTGGAACGAGTATTTTTGGCGGAAAGGGCAGCGTCCTTGGCACGGCAGTGGCTAGTATTGTGATCGGTATGATGCAATACGGACTGCAAATGGCCAGTATGACCAGCGAACAAACCAGTGTCGTTATTGGTGTTATGTTAATTCTTGCAGTTTTACTGCGCAATACAAAATGGCAGGCATTCAAAAGCATTTTTGGAGCAAGGAATCAATCATTTAACCGAGAATGAATAAGGGGGAAATACTTGATGAAGAAGTTTAAACCTATTTTGTTGATGATGTTAATTCTCTTGTTGGCCGGATCTTTACTTGCTTGCAGCAGCGGAACAAAAAACAGTACTGATGATAAAAATAGCGGAGGAAAGACAGATAAGAAAGACGTGAAACTTGCCTTCATACCTAAGCTCACTGGTGTCGGCTTCTTCACATCTGGAGGCCAGGGCGCCAAGGAGATGGCAGATTCCCTGGATGTTGAATTGAAATACGATGGGCCTAGTGAAGCCTCCGTATCCGGCCAGGTCAAATACATTAATAACTTCGTGAATCAAGGATATAAAGCATTAATGATTTCATCCGTCTCCGTTGACGGGCTAAGCCAGGCATTAAAACGCGCCAAGGACCGCGGCGTAAAAATCTTAACATGGGATTCCGACGTCAATCCTAAGGACCGTTCCTTCTACATTAACCAGGGAACACCGGATCAATTGGCTGAGCTCCTGATCAAAATGACTTCTGATCAAATCGGTGACAAAGGAAAGGTCGCCTTCTTCTACTCCAGCCCAACCGTTACCGACCAAAACCAATGGGTAGAAAAAGCAAAGGAAATCATTGCTGATAAATATCCCGGCTGGGAAATCGTCACCACCCAATACGGAGAGAATGACGCGCAAAAATCGCTTTCCGTTGGTGAAAGTATCCTACAGACATATCCTGACATCAATGCCGTAATCTGTCCCGACGCCACTGCCCTACCGGCGATGGCCCAGGCTGCTGAAAACCTTGGTAAAGCCGGCAAGGTCGTTATTACCGGATTCTCCACTCCTAATGTCATGAGAGATTATGTGAAACGCGATACCGTCAAGCAATTCGGTTTATGGGATGTCAAGAAGCAAGGTGCCCTTGCCGCATATGTCGCGTACTTAATGACAGTCGAAGGCAAAGACCTCAAAGTAGGCGATGAATTTGAAGTGCCAAACGTAGGCAAAGTTAAAATCGAACCTAATACCATTCAGGGCTATGACTACACAGACGATCGCAGTGGCATCATCCTGCTGCCAGACCGGGTTGTATTCACAAAGGATAACATTGATGATTTTGATTTTTAGAATAAGAAAACGGCCCCGTTTTGTTTGATATAGTTGTAAAAAGCGAACAATGACTGTCACTGTTCGCTAAAACCAAGAACATCTTTGACTGCTCTTTTGTTTCACTTTGAACGAGATTACGGTATAATAGAACTAAGAAACAACATAGAATAAAAAAGACCAGACATGTAACACATGTCCGGTCAAACAATAGTAGGTTCCCACAAAGGGGATCGACTAAATACGGGGAATAATCCACCTGAGCCGTTAACTCAAGGGTGGATTATTTTTTTTGGTTAAATGACAGAATTGCCACGAACAGGCTTGCGAAAGCAACCCTTGCGAAAGCAACCATAATCATTAATGATTCGAAAACTGTCATATAGCATCACCCCCTTTCTAATGGGAGCGTGCCGACCACCTTTGAGAAAACCTATTCTATTGTTCTCTTATTATACCATATAGTTAAGAATTTTAAGAACGTATGTTTGTTTTTTGGTGTTTTAAAATTCGCAGCTTATACACATCTCCACAGAGAATGCATACATAACACGGTTTGTTGGTGAGTTTTGTTAGTAATACATACTTCTTCTAATACTGTTAAAATGAAACTTAATTAAACTTTTTCTCGTATATAATATTAGGAAATCGGTGAATGGTGGGACTTTTCTTATGCTCGAGCAAACTCTAGGAAAGAATGACCCTTTTCAAGGATATCTTTTCAAAGCTGTATTCATCATTAAAATGGAAAATGGAGGGGACTGTGCATAATCCCTTGTTGCCATTATAATAAGGAGTCTTTTTCACCGGTTTTTTGACCCGTTCCTAAACTTCCAACCCTGCGATTCCGAAGCCACCAGGTCCAGCGTGAGTAGATATCATAGCCCCTGCTTGCATCCATTTAACATTTTTGAAACCAGTTTCTTTTGCGATTTCATCCATCCGCTGCTTGATCCTTTCATCAAGTCCGACTGAGTAAATAAGATAAAGTTGTTCTCTATCAATATCGTATTGATTTAAATAATCTCGCATCAGTTTTTCTGATACTCCATCCATTTTCCCACGATATTTTTTTGTTGAAACAAGATTTCCATCAATTAGTTCAATACGCGGCTTTATTTTTAACAAAGCCCCTCCAAGATAAGCTAGATTGCTTACACGTCCACCTGCTCTTAAAAACTCTAAACTTCCGGGAACGAAAGCCAGTCTTGATTTAGGAACCTTTGATTCAATCTTCTCTACTAAGCGAACAGGGTCAATCGTAGGTTCATTCTCTAACAAGGAAACCGCATACATCACAAGAGCAGTTAATCCACCAGTAACATTCAAAGCGTCAATTAGAAAAATATCATCCAATTCTTCCGATGCGATTATAGCATTTTGGAAGGAAGAGGATGCCTTTGAGGTATACCCAATATGTATGATGATGCAATCAGGAAAATCAATTTTTATCTTCGTGAAAAATTCATGATATTCATGAGAATTCGTGGACGTTGTAGAGGGTATTTTTTTTGTCCGCTCATAATAATCATAAATATCCGTTACAGGTAACGAACCGTCTAAAAAATCCTGCCCATCCATGATGACGTGCATCGGGACCACTTGAACATTATGTTTGTCAGCTAATTCTTCTGGTAAATCCGCACCACTCTCTGTCGACAAAATAAGTCTTCTCATAAATAGCCTCCACTTCTATAAAAAAAAGCCGTAATTCTTCGTTCTGCGTTTTTCCGTTCTACTCTACTATACATGAAAAAGGGCATTAAAAACGACATGATCACGCCTTTGATAAAAATTCCTTGCCGATTATTTCATTTATAATAGTAATTGCAATAATAATCTTAATCCAAAAGATAATACAAGAAAGGTACCTCCCCCAGTTTTGGAATGGTACCATTACCGTTTTCTTAATTTCAGTTATGATAACCTATCAATAATAGCAATCAATACGTTGGTTGCTTCATTTTTGCAATAAACTAGATCGTTAGAAACTCCCCCATACAGTTAAATGAAACCTAATAAAACTTTTTCTCGTATACAATATTAGGAAAACTGAGAGAGGTGGGACTTTTCTTATGCTTGAGCAAACTTTAAAGGAAAGAATGGCCCTTTTTAAGGATATCTATTCACAGCTGTATTCATCATTAAAATGGAAAACGGATAAACGGTTCCTGATGCTGATTGCCGTCATGTATGTGACAAACTCAAAGGACTTTCATTTAAAACGCTTTTTGGAACTTGCCGACTATATAAAGAACGAAGTTGGGATGTTTTCACATTTAAAATCTGCGCACCGTTTTACCACAGCGGCCACATTAGATTCAACAACGGGTGACCCAAAAGACAGTTTTCATCATTTTATCAACATCTACGAAAAACTTATCGAGAATGGCTATAGCCGAGTCGTTTATTCCTATATTGCAGCGGGAACTCTTTTAAAAGTGGAACCAAGTCGGATCGAAGAATATGTTCAGAAAACAGTAGATGTATATAATGGGATGAAAGATCATCATCCTTTCCTAACGAACTCTGGTGATTACACGCTGGCGGCCATCCTTGCTCAATCCGAAAAAAATAAAGATGAAATCATTGTCAATGTAGAGGATCATTACAAGGCCCTAAACGAAAAAGGCTTTTCAATTGGGAATGACCTGCAGTTTTTAAGCCACATCCTCGCATTAAATACAAACCAGAAGCCTGTTGAAAGCGCGGTAAGATGCCTGGAAATTAGAAACCAGCTCGAAAAGGCAAATTTTAAATCAAAAAGGGTCTATTATCCCTATATTGGAATGCTGTCCTATTTGGAAAACATCGAAAGTGAAATCGAAAACCTCAATGAGATCTACGAGAATTTGAACAATGATAAACGATTTAAATGGAATAAGGATGTTAATTTTATGTTAAGCGTATTATTTTTAATGAGCCAAAAAACGCTATTGGGTGATGCCGCAAGAGCTGGTTTAAACACGACCATCGAAATCCTGATACAAGCTCAACAAGCGGCAATGACTGCAAGCATTACAGCCGCTACAGCTGCAGCGAGCAGCTCCTCTGGTGACAGCTGATCTTTTCTCATAGAAAAGCCGTTTTCCTATAAAAAGAAAACGGCTTTGCTTCTCCTCATTCAGTAAACAATATAGTGTGAGAAAGACTTTGAAATTTAATCACAAAACTCTTTTTAAGCATAAAAAGGTATGACTCTGTTTAATCCAGTGCCATACCTTCTCTTCTTAGTGTATGTTTTCAGTTCTCAATATTTCCCTTATTCTTTGATCAATTCTTTCAATTTCAGAGGATTGATTTTTCCACCAGTTCCTACTCCATATTCGTTCGATGACCCATCCTCTATTTTCAAGGAATCTTTGACGATACACATCTCTTTCTTTTGCATTGGCAGAACTATGATACATAGCCCCGTCACACTCTATTCCAAGTAGGTATCTCGAAGAATCCTTAGGATGAATAACTGCCATGTCTATTCTATAGCCTGACATACCAACTTGTGTTACAACTTCATATCCTAGATTACTTAATTGACGATATACTTGTTCTTCAAACGGTGAGTCAAAATGCAATGAAGTTTTTTGCACATGTGTACTTACATTTTCATTTATTTCCTGAACTACCGCATTTATATTCTCAAGTTGGGAACTTGAAACCGCTCTGACATACTTAAGGTAAGACTTTAATAATTTGGGTCCTAATTGTGCTGTACCTGCAACATTCAGCTCTTCAGGTTCGAGACTTGATACAACTATAATACCTTCTTTTGCTCGACTCACGGCAACATTGAGGCGGTTCTCGCCTCCTTTTTGATTAAGCATACCAAATCGATTATATACTCTTCCTTCCTCATTTTTTGCATACCCGATTGAAAAAATAATGATATCCCTTTCATCACCTTGTACATTTTCAATATTTTTAACAAAGATTCTTTCATCTAGTTCTCTGGACATCATTTGATTATAAACGGAATTAAATTCCTCATCATAACTTGACCTTTTATCAATCATATCCAAGATTTTAGTCTGTTGTTTTGCATTAAATGTTATAATCCCAATAGTTTTATTAGGATATTGAATAAGAGCGTCTCTTAGGGTATTAACCACTTCTATAGCTTCAACTTCATTCGCTTGATTAATCCATTTTCCTTCAATCTTTTTCCAAGTGATGGCTGGGGGGCTTTTAAAAGGAATAACGTTTGGAGCTATTTGAACGGTTCCATTATAAAATGCATGATTGGAAAAATTAATAAGTTCTTCATATTTAGAGCGGTAATGCCATTGAAGAATTTTTTCAGGAAACCTTCTTTTTGCTAGATTTAAAAGGCTGATTGAGTCCTCAGTATCGAATTGTTCCTCATCCTCTTCGTCAACTGATATTGATGACTGAAACACGTTAAAAGGAGGCAGCTGTTTTTCGTCTCCAGCGACAATCAGATGTTTAGCACGATAAACAGATGGAATTCCACTTTCTACAGTGCACTGTGATGCTTCATCAAAAATAACTAGATCGAACAGACCTTCTTCTAATGGAAATATGGAAGATACTGTTTCGGGAGAAGCAAGCCAAACTGGCATAATATCAACAAGACCTTCTCCTGCATACCTATTTACTAATTTCCTTAATGGCCAAACCATTCTCTTCTTACCAACTTGATGTTTAAGTTCTTTGATATTCTTAAAATTTGAACTTTTAACCCTTTCAACATTTTTTGTGAGTGATGAAATTAAATATTCGGCAGCTACTTTTCTTTTTTCCTCTATTAATATCGAGAACGACTTTCGAAGCCTGGAAAATTCATTAGTAGAAACTTTTTGCACCTGAGGGTATTTCCTTTCGGTTTTGTCTATCCAATGGACGAATGTTGAATTTCTTACTATGTCAACCCAAAGCTCCGGCAAAGACTCTGTTTCATCTATTGATTTTTCTTGTAATTTATTAATAATCTTTTTAACTAAATCAGAACATGAATTCCAAAATGAATCCATTTGTTGTAATTCTTCAAAGTCCCTATGGATAAATTCAGCTACTTTTTCCAGATCACTTAAAGGAATATCCCCTTCTGAAATACGAGTCCTGTATTCATCAACCTTTTCATCAACAAAGAATTTTTTTAGCTTTTCAATTTCATGTGCCATCATTTTGGTTTCTTTACCTAACTGATGCATGGTTTTAAGAGCCTTTTTAATTTTTAACCACTCTGTCGAATTAGTCCCCTTAAATTTGTTCCCTTCGATTAATTCTTCTATAATAGGTTTCCCCGTTACGGATGTCCACCACCAAAGCCTTAGGCCTTGCAGGGTTTTTTTATTTTCTTCGGCTAAGTCTGGGTAAATTCTATCCAATTTATTTTCCACCAACCAGGTATAAGCTGGGGTAATTTTACTCTGATCTAGGGAATTTAGAAAATCCACTGAATTTTTTGCCTTTAAAATCAAGTCATTTAGAAGCTCAATTGTCTCTATTTTATCTTTCATTTCTAAGTGGGCAAACGATTTACGGTCTTTTAATGGGTATTCAGATTCCCCAAAATTTCTGTACCATTCAGCATAGGTATATAACTTTTCTAATGTATCTTCAAGAAGGTCTTTATCTATTTCATTTAGAATATCATTCATATCTATGATTTTTTGAACATCTTGTATTGGTTTAGAAGCTCCATATAAATCATAAAGCCTATATCCAAACTCTTGGTACTCGTATAATGCTTTAGCGATGCTATTTAGTAATTCCTCCTGTGCTAACAATTTCTTGGTAGTTGAAGATAACACTATTTCTGCCTGTTGATTTATTTCATTATCTTGACTAAGTACTGACTCAATTTTTGTATAGAGCTTTTTTCGGTCTTGTTTTTCATCATGTACAAGCGCTATATGATTGCTTAAACCAATGCTGTCAAGACGTTGATATACAACATCTAAAGCTGCCCGTTTTTGACAAACTACCAATACCTTTTTAGCTTGTTTCAAGGCATCCGTAACCAAATTAACTATTACTTGAGATTTTCCAGTCCCAGGAGGGCCATGAACTACTATCCCTTTTTTATATCGAGCTTCCTTTAAGATCTCTTCTTGAGATCCATCTGCTTCTAGAAGATTTAAAATTTCAGGATCTTCTTTTTCCCGATCATCCCTAATATCTGATTCTACGGCATCTTGATTTGAATCAACATCTTGTGGTTCGATCATTTCGCCTACTAAAGAAAGATTGTCTTCCTCTGAAAGTTCGATAAGAGCTTCGTAATCCTTTACTAAGGCAGAATTTCCTTGTGGAAAGTTCCCGATTACGGCATATTCTAATAAAGTAAGACTTGCTACCTCAGGTATATCTTCTTTTTTATATTCTTTGAATTTTACAACACCGGCAGGATTATACGATACATTCATTTCATATTCCTTTAGAAAAGACAACCAGTCGGTATAGCTGTATTTTGATGCAACCTCGCTTGCTTTTTCAAAAAATTCTTCAGTAAAGAATAGGTTATTCAATTTTTTAAAAGCTAAAAATAAGGTTCGGTTAATTTGCGGTCCACCCTCATCCACAGTTAAAAACCATTTTTGGCTATTTACGTTGTTCTTCTCTAACTTTATTGGATATAGGAATAAGGGGGCCTGAAAAAATGTGCCGTCTGATAAAGTTCCCGTTAAAAAAGGAAAACCTAGATAGAAATCACGAAGCCCAGTTTCTTCTTCAATCCCTTTTAAATTCCTTGATAAATCCGTCAATTTCTTTGAGATAATGATCGATTCTTCATTATCGACTGTTGGTTTCAGCAATGTAATATCACTTTTAGATTGTTTAATAATTTTTTCTACAATTGATTTACTAGAATTTTCTCTAGATAACTTATCTAGCTCTGTTAAATCAAAACTCCACTTATTATAAAGTTTTAATAATCGAATTGATCGATTACGTCGACTGATGTCGTTCAATTTGTCCCTCATATGTATTAACTTTACTCTCATGTTAAGCCCTCTTTCTTTTTGTCAAAACGCTATTGATGGTATTTAGAACTAAATATACAACACCTGGTTCGTAGTATCGTCCTTTACCGTTCTTTACATTTATTTTCCATCATTCAACAATATTAGACAATAGGTAAAATAAAAAAAGATTTTTACCCCTAATATCTACTTTTGTTGCCCAATAAGAAAACACGCCTTTTACTATATGGCGTGTTTGGGAAAATCTTATTAATTTTTGGGTCATTGATCGACACTTTTTAGAAACTCATAAATGACTTCCAAATACTCCTCGGGTTCCTCCACATATGGCAGGTGCGCACTGTTTTCAAACACATGAAAACTTGAATTGGAAGCAAGGCTGCTAAAATACTCAGTTGATGCGGGAGTAGCCTCATCAAACCGGCCACATGTAAATATAGTGGGACAGGTTATTTCCTTTAATTGAGATGTACAATCAAAGGTTTTTAAATTCCCCATCACTGAAAATTCAGAAGGACCCCACATGATCTGGTATACCTCTGGATTCTTAAAGTGAGCGCCTTCTTTCAGCCATTGTGGATAAGGGTCCAAGCGGCAGACAAATCTCTTATTAAACTCGCCAATTGCCTCTTTAAATTCTTCTGAATCAGTTGTCCCATTTTCTTCACAACGTTTAATCGTTTCTTGAATCTTTAATGGCAGTTTTTCAATATTCCTTTTTTGGTCTTGTTCCCATAGTGGCGCGCTAAGGCATGGACTTGAAAAGATCACACTTTTAATCCCAGCCGGCTGAGTTAAAGCATAAGCAGCAGCAAGTGTGGTACCCCATGAATGACCGAGAATATGGGCTTCATCCAGATTTAGCGCTTCTCTTATCTGAGCAAGTTCCTCCACAAAGCGATTAATTCTCCATAGTGACTCATCCTCTGGACGATCAGATCTCCCGCAGCCAAGCTGGTCATACAAAATGACAGGACGGTCTTTACTAAGCTCCTTCAATCCTTGAAGTGAATAGCTTGATGAACCTGGGCCGCCGTGGAGAACAATCACAGGGGTACCGCTCGCATCTTTATTATGTATTTCGTACCAAACCTTTCCCCCGTTTACATTTACATAGCCTTGTTCGTACATTTTAATTCACCCTCATTTTATATAATTAATTGATTGTATTGCATGTATTACTGATTAATTAAGTTTAACTATTCTTTACTGGCTTACCCAATGCGGTAGAGAAAATGGACTAATTCTAAACTTTAGGTAAATATAGTACCTATAGTATGAGTAAAATGTTTGTAGGAGAATTATTTCCCTTCTCATCCAGATAATGGCGTAGCC
>NZ_PGVC01000061.1:0-4952 GCF_002860225.1 Bacillus sp. V33-4 | reverse complement strand
ATGAATCCGCTTACACGTTTTAGGTGGAAATAAATTCCGCCAACAAATGCTTGACTCAAACGCCGACTTGGAATTCATGTTATACCTCCCTCGTTTTAAAGTATAATAGGTTATATGCCAACTTCAGTATAAGTGATAAAAGAGTAGATTAACAGGATGATAGGACCTAGACTAGATAGAAAATGATCCTCCTGTTAAGAATTGGAATGAGGATCTTTCTTATGAATCCATATGCATATAAACACTTTTTCGTGCTTGGGAATAGATTGGGTTATTCTTTTACAATTAGGCCGAGAGCTTTTGAGAAACCAATCGCTTGTTCTGATGATACGATACAGCCAGCTAATTTATCAAAGGATACAACTAAACTTTCGAATGAGCAGCTGCTTAAATCAATATCTGCTAATTCCGGCCCCGCCAAATTAGCTTGATTAAGATTACATTTATTAAAGTCGACGTTTTTTAGCTTTGTCTCATAAAAATCAGCATTCGTTAATAAGCAGTTTTGGAATTTAACTTGCTTGCTATTTGCTAGTGGAATTTTCGGAGATTGTACAGTTACTTTCTTTTTTTGGTTCATCTCGACGAGTCCCTTCAATAACTTCATTCTTTATCAATTATACTGGTCGGAATCAATTTATCGCTTACTTGAGCCATTCCAAAATTTTCGATTCGATTGCCGAAAGGATCGTGAAAAACATTTTAACTGCATTAGTTTCCAGTCTTGGACATGGCAAGGTGAATTCCCAGCAAGATAAGGATGCCGCCAAATACTCGTTCAATCCAATTCAACATCGCCGATAACCGATTTCGTATATGGTTATGGCTTAGGAAAGTTACCAATTAATAATATCGATTGTGAAATGAGTACGCCGATTCCAATCAAACAATAGGCAATATGGATCATGCTCCCGGAACACATCCCAAAGACTGTAGAAATACCATGTTTCTTTGACGATAAGCTCGTCTTAATAGTAATCACCCATTGCGGACCAGGAGACAGCATGATTAAGAGGCCGACACCTAAAACCGTTAACCACGTTTGCAGATCTGGCATATAATCCTCTCCTTCAAATTTAAATGGAACGTTTATTTCAGTTTGAATACGAAAATTCCCAGGATCATGATCGCGATCCCAACCAGCTTATTGGCAGTAAACGGCACTTTATCAATACCAAATAAACCGAAGGAATCGATCAGTAACGCAATAATTAATTGTGAAACGAGCAACAGCGACACCGAGTAGGCAGGCCCAAGCAGCGTTATTCCTTTCATGACACTGAAAACGACGACGGCTCCGAATGCTCCTCCCAATAAATACACTTTATTAACGTCGTTGATTCTTTGAATAGTCCCATCCTTTATGATCAAAAATACGGCGAGAGACACGAGGAATCCCAGGCCATGAACGATTGTATTGGTCTGCCACAACCCTAGTTTCTCACTTACTCTCGTATTGAAGACCGATTGCAAACTAATAAAGATGCCAGCCAGTACTGAATAAAATAAACCGAGCATATATAATCTCCCTTTCCTTATTCATAAAGATTTCCCTTTGATAAAATCATTAATTGATTGACGTCTATTATCAAAATCGCTCCTCGTTTTCTTTCAATGATCCCTTTTGCAACAAGCTGATTAATCACTCGATTCAAGTGTCGATAACTGGTTCCGAGCAGCTCCGCAATTTCAGTTAATTTCGCTGTTTTCAATTCTTCTATATGGGCATAGTTATTTTCATCAACCATGGTAGAGACTAGATAGCTGGCAAATTTGTTTTCGACGGGATATAAAAGATTCAAACTTGTCGTATTCGAAAGCGTATATAATTTATGGCTTAAATTTTTAATGATGAAATTTGAAAATTTCGGTTCATTTTCAGCAAATTCGTGGAGTTTTACAAAACTTATTCGAATCATTATCGAATCATTCAAAGATTCAACGGTGTTCCTCACTTCATACCCGGTCATTAATTCGACATCGCCAATAATCCCGAGCGGGTTGATAAACCTCAGTAATAACGATTTTCCATTCGGCAAAACTCGTATAAACCTTTAATTTGCCATCTACAAGCAAAGACAAATGGGTTAACGTATCGCCACCCGAACAGACAATTTCCCCCTTTTCAAATGAAAATAGTTTCATATCCGCAATCAGCTTTTCGGTAAAAATCTTTTGGAGGTTTTGGCTTTTAAAATACGACTTTAATAACCGCTCATCAGCGATTTCTTTCATCAAATCCCTGCTCTCTGTTCCGGGAATACGATATTATTTACTATTAAATACAATTGCGCATTAAACCAAAAGGACATATGTCCCAGTTAAAGATAAAATTCCATGTAACTCAATTTTAGACCAATCACTGGAAATGATAAATAAGGAGAGTGAGCTACGGAAAAGTCCTTCATCCAGGTAATGAAGAATAAAATGAGGTATGTGCGCTGGGGAAAAGTCCTTCATCCAGGTGGTGAAGCACCAAATTAGTCACTCGTACGCAGCCTCAAATTAACGTTTGCACATACCGACACCTTTTTATTTTCATAATTCATTTCCCGATAGTAGAAAATAACATCAAGAGTTTATAAATCGGGGGTGCGAGAATGTGAAAAAATTAATATTGGTGATTGTAGCGACTGTAATTCTTTTTTTACCTGAATTTGCCCAAGCAGAAGTTGTGAACGACGACGTGAAAGTGGCTTTTTTCAGGGACGGGCATTTATGGACAAAGATAAACGGCAAAGAGGAACAAGTTACAGAGGAACCTGCCCAATTTCCGTACCCGCCACAGTGGTCTCATGACGGGAAGTGGATCATGTATCAAAAAGATGTGATCGCCACGATAAATGATTGCAAAAAAGTTCAGTCGGAAATATGGGTTTACAGCGTAGCAGAGAAAAAACATCTGAAAATTTTCTATGATGGATTTGGCCCGAAATGGTCACCAAAGGAAAATATTATTGCGTTCCAGAGCAGGGGTGTCCTGAATATTTCAGACTTAGACAAATTCTATAATATCGCTTTGGGAGTCAATGATTTTAATTGGTTTCCAGATGGAAAAGGATTTATTGCATCATCTGGCGCTTCGCTTCGCCCTGATGGCTGGACCAATCCGATTCTTTATAAAATTTCGTTAAAGGAAGACTTTAAGAACCTCACCAGTCTCATGGAAAACGCTAAACGGTTTTACACGATTCCTAAAGAGCTTTCCAAAGACAGCGCAAGTGTTATGTCAATTAACGCCACTACCTTCGAATTTTCTCCCGATCATAAGTGGATTTCGTTTATTGTCTCACCGACAGGATCGATGTCGATGGATAGTAATATGCTATGTGTAATCAATACAGATGGAAAAGATTTTGCAGTCATTGATGAAATGATCCTCAATTTAGATAATCCAAAATGGGCTGACCAGAAAAATATGTTAGGATATATAGCCGGCGGAGGGAGGATTGTCGATGGTTTTAAAAACAAAGATATGAAGGTCACCGAAATCCCTTCAAATCAATCATTGAACCTCACTCCTGCCAGTCAGGCTGAATTGGGATTTACATGGGTTAATGACAACTCTCTTATTGTCTCAAGAGTGCCAGAGAGTGAGTGGTCAAACGATCCCAAGGAGCGGCCGAAACCTTCTTTGTACTTGATAAATATTATCGGACAAGAACAAACGAAAATCACCAATCCCCCAGCGGATCTCGGTGATTATCTGCCAAACTATGTACCCGCATTAAAAAAAGTTGCATGGCTAAGAAAAACAGAAGCAAATGAGAGCAGTAATTTATGGATAGCCGATCGCGATGGCAAGAATGCACAAGTCTGGATCAAAGATATTAGCATTAGTGGCTATGCGGTGTACCCCTATTGATAAAAAGACCTTTAATTTAACTTGATACTTTCAATCGCCTGCATCACGTTTGAATAGGTCGTGAACGACGAAAAATCAATTCCGCCATGAACGACTTTTGTCGCTAATTCAGGGCGTATCCCAGTGATAATTACATTGATCCCAAGCAAGCGAAGAACATCATAAATGTGAAAGATATGGCCTGCAACTTCGGCATCAATTGTCACAATTCCAGAAAAATCAATGATCAGGCATTCCACTCTTAGCTGGGGGATTTTCGGGACAACCTTATTTATAAGGTGCTCAGCTCTTTCGAAATCAACTGCACCAATCAATGGCAGGACAGCAACCCCCTCTTGAATTGGAACAATCGGCGCCGATAATTCGTTGATCTGGCCCTGTCTGTTTTTTATAATATTATCAGTGAGGCGTTCAAAGGCGATAATCGTTTCCGTGATGCTGACATCAAGCATCAAGTTCAGGCGTTTGTTAACAAAGATCACATCTTCGGCAGAGAGTCCAAAAGATAAGATGATTTTATTGATACGTTCACTGAACACCAATCTTGTATCAGGATAGCGCCGAATAATACTCGAAATTCTGCCCATTAAAGCTGCTTCGCGCTCCCCGTTTCTTTTGCTCCACTCAATAAGCCCTTCAGGCATTTTAATATCCGTTGAAGTTAAAGCTTCTCCCAAAATTCCAATAAACTCTTTATAAACGACAATTGCCTGTTTAATTTCTTCTGCAGGAATTGTAAATTCAAATTTATCGAGAATTTCATCCAAGATTTCAGTAGCCAATGAGTCCGCAGTATCGGTAAGATATTTAGCAACAGTTGAAATCGAATTCATTTCCCTGACACGTCCTTGTCTTTTAAACGTTTTATTGTTCCATGATGCAAATAAAAATCGCTTATTAATTAAGTGAAACTTGTTTTACTGAAAAGCGTATATCCAACATATATATATTAAAAATAACACAAAAAACCGCATTACAAAATGGGCAGTTTAAGTGAGTTGACTGTAGCAGCTACTATATTAATTATGTAGAGTAGAAAACAGGAATTAGATATTGTCTTCTTGTCCTCGGGTTTCAGGGTGTTCCA
>NZ_PGVC01000060.1:0-2060 GCF_002860225.1 Bacillus sp. V33-4 | reverse complement strand
AAAATAGAGTAGGCGCATGAACAATTTCATGCGCCTCTCACAGATCCGTACGTGCGGGTCATCGCATACGGCTCCTCCATGTTTATCCCCGTTGGGGATGTAGTTCCTTGTAAATGTCTAAAAGAAAAACGAGTTTAATTTCACGAAACCTTTCATTAGGAATCGCAAAATGTACATGCTGGGTCATCGAATTTCTCCATCTAGTCATTGAAAGATGGGGAAGTTCACCCTCCCAATTCCTTTTCCGAAGCTCCCTGTGGAGCTTTCTTATTTTTCTCCAGCTTCTTAGCTGAATCATCCGAAGCCTTCTCCGGATCCAAGAATCCAACTGTTGAAACAGTTTCTTTGAAAATCCAATGCCAAAGTACCTTCCCCACCCTCTGATGATGGGATTCAAGCGGTATTTAACGAATTCCTCCAAATTCACTGTTTGGTTTCTTTTCGTTGTCCTCTTGATACTTTCCTTGAATTTCTTTACTGCCTTGTCTGATGGGGAATGGAAATACCCTTTTTTGAAAACATAACCTAAAAAGATAAACGTTTCTTCATAATTGTCTACAATTTTAGTTTTTTCCGGGTGTACATTCAAACCCAATTTTTCCTCTAAGAGCTTAATTACAGTTCTCAGTACTCTTTCTGCACCCTTTCGGGATTTGCAACAGATGACGAAATCATCCGCATACCTTGTAATGCGGTGACCTCTTTCTAACATCATTTTATCGAGTGGATGCAGATAGATGTTTGCTAATAGTGGGCTGATTACTCCACCCTGCGGGCTCCCCTTGTCACTCTCATAAAAACTACCGTTTTCAAGGATACCCGATTTTAAGAACTGTACAATTAGTGCTAAGACGCTACTATCCACCACTTCTTCTTTGATTAAATCAATAAGCTTGTCGTGGGGAATCGAATCAAAGTACGTCTTTATATCGGCATCAATGACAAACGTATAACCGTCCATCAAATCCTGTCGGATTTTATCTATCGCCATATGTGCACTACGGTTCGGACGAAATCCATAACTACAGTCTAAGAATTTCTGTTCAAAGATGGGTTCAAGTATTCTTTTAGTTGCGGCTTGGAGGATTCGGTCTTCTACTGTTGGAATTCCTAATGGACGTTTGGAACCATCAGCTTTTGGGATGAAAACTCTTCTGACTGGTCTTGCACGATATGTTTTCGTACGCAAAGATTCTTGGAGCACTCTTAAGTTGTGTTCCAATTCTGTTTCATAATCTTTAATCGTAACTTTGTCCACACCGTGTGTACCACGGTTTTTCTTCACGTCATAAAAAGCCTGTTCCAAGTTTTGATAGTTCCATATTTTATCCACCAGACTGTACCACTTGCGTTTCTTTTTAGAATTCTCCCCTACACGTAAGCTTCGTTTTCCTATTGAGTCGTGCATGTATTCGTTTCCTTTCCTAAAACAGTATCAGCAGTATAGTTGATTCAATTACTGATGCTTAAATTAGTACTTCGCCCTAAACAACCTACTTTCTTTCGGTCTCGATTCTTCGGCTATCTGCCTCATCGACTTCTGTTTAGTACATGACGAGTAAATAAGTTCGTATTGCTTTTCTTACATGGGCAGACGGGCTTCGCATCAGTTCATTACCTTTTGAGTATATGACTGCCTTCCCAACTTCGTGGTAAGTCACTTGTCTTTGCGGCCTTTCCGACAAGTTTATTCACTACTATCCCCTGCTCTGACTTCTCACCCTCCATAATCAATTTCTTGTCCCTCGCGGCTTTGAAAAAGAGTTACCACCAACGGTGGAAAAGATGAGATCTCCTTGGGTCACGTCATCGCCTTTCACTCGAAGCCAGTCCTCATAACTAATAAGACATAGTGTGGTATTGGACATCCCCATCTTTTGCAAGGTTATCCAGTCTTACCAGCCAGCATGGTTTCAGCCACCTGTTCCGAGTTTTGCCTTCAAGTCCTCCGCACGAAATCTCACGATACTCGCACTACCTGTCAGCTATACATTTCCGCCACAACGGCATGTTAGGGACTTTCACCCATTAGAGCGAAGCGCTGCCAAGCGCACAAAAGA
>NZ_PGVC01000059.1:0-51108 GCF_002860225.1 Bacillus sp. V33-4 | reverse complement strand
TGACACTTACTCGGGTTGGACTTTCACCAACTAGCAATTAACGGCTTGCTGGGCACGCACAAATGAAAGAGCACCTGAAAATCAGGTGCCCTCCTAAATTACACTTCCTTATTCTTTTTTCTGCCCATTTTCCGAATTGCCTCATATACAATCGGAACAATGAGCAGCGTAAGAAATGTTGAGCTTGTTAAACCGCCGATAACGGTTACCCCCAAGCCCTTTGAGATCAGTCCGCTTCCTTCCATTCCGACTGCAAGAGGAAGAAGAGCTCCAATCGTTGCGATCGCCGTCATTAAAATTGGGCGGAGACGGGTTGTACCGGCCTCAAGAATCGCATCCCTTGTTGTTAATCCTTCATTCTCTTTATGGATAACACGGTCGATTAACACGATCGCATTGGTCACAACAATTCCGATCAGCATTAATGCGCCAATCATCGCGGAAACACTTATTGTTTCGCCGCTGACCAACAAACCGAGAAGCGCGCCGATAATCGTGAATGGCAGCGAGAATAGAATCGCAAATGGTGCGAGACCTCCGCCAAAGGTAATAACCAGAACTAAATACACGATTGCAATTGCGGCGAGCATTGCCAGTCCGAGCTGCGAGAATGTTTCGTTGATATCTTCGGTAACGCCGCCCATATTTATTTCTGCGTTGGCAGGAAGCTCAAGCTTGTCGACCTTGCTCTGGACATCTGCAGACGCCTGCGCTACATCATCCGTTCCCAGTTCAGCACTAACCTGGACATAGATTCGGCCGTCCCTCCTTGTCACTGTATCCGACGTGTTTCCTTCTTGAATTTCGACTACTTCACTAACCGCAACATCTGTTCCAAGCGGGGACTGTACCGTCTTGCCTGTTAACTCTTCAACAGTGCTGAGGCTGTCCTCTTCCTCATGGACGTATACATTCAGCTCTTTGCCATCACTTTCAACCTTTGTCAAAACCGGCTGTTCCTGATTCTGGCTCAATGCCATTCCTACCTGGGCGGCCGTCAGACCGAGCTTGCTCAGCTTTTCTTGGTTAACGACCAATGTATACTCTTCATATGTTTCTGAAATACTTGAATCAATATTTTTCAAATCTTTATTTTCAGCCATAATATCCTGGATATCGGCGACAACAGGTTCGATGTCCTCGAGGCTTTCACCATATACAAATAAGACGATTTCATTGCTTCCGGCACTTGCTGAAAAGTTTTGTGAAGCCCATTCTCCTGCATTGTCCCTATCTTGCAGTTTCGCAATAACGGCTTCTTTTTCCGCTTCAAAATTTTCGGTATCATTGTTGTATTCCACAAAGAACATGGCGCTGCTCGTGTCGCCGGGGTTCATTGGGTTTTCGCCACCGAGGGAAAACTGAACTGTCTTAACCCCGTCTCTGTCCTGGAAAAATTCCTCTGCTTCCAATGTGAGATTTTCAACTTCTTCAAAAGTTTCACCCGGGGCAGGATTGTATGTGGCAATGATCATTTTTTGTTCTTCCTCTGGAAGGAAGCTGACGCCAATGACCGGCACGAGGAACAAGCTTCCGACCAGCATCAATACCGCGATGCCAGACGTGATCCATTTATGATTCAAGGCCCATTCAAGAATTCTCCGGTAAGTGCCGGCAAGCCTCCCCGGTTTTTCCGCATGCTGGTGGGCTTTTTCATTGATGCCTTTTTTAAATAACGAGTGGGCCATCATCGGCACAATTGTAACGGCGACAAGCAAGGATGCCAGCAAAGCGAAGACAATCGTCAACGCAAATGGCATAAACAATTCGCCAACCATTCCGTTTACTAACGCCAACGGAAAGAAGACAGCGATTGTGACGATCGTGGACGACATGATCGGCATGAACATTTCTTTTGTCGCGTCCCTGACCAATTCTTTCCCTTTCAGCTTTTCACCTTTTAAAGACATCCTGCGGTATATGTTTTCAATTACAACGATTGAATCATCGACAACGCGGCCGATCGCAACAGTCATCGCACCAAGCGTCATCATATTAAGGGTGATATCGAGCTGGTTTAATAATAGAATTGCAATCAATAATGACAACGGAATCGAGATAACAGAGATAAGCGTCGATTTGATATCCCTTAAAAACAACAGGATGATCAAGATTGCAAAGGCTGCACCTGTTATCGCCTTGCTAAGCATCGTTTGTACAGAATCCTCAATTGGAGTAGCCTGGTCAAACGTTGTGACAATCTCAAGACCGTCAATGTCTTCTTCAAATTCTTTGATCGCTTCTTTTACATTGTTAGCGACTGTTACGGTATTCGCGTCGCTTGCCTTGACAATCTGCAGGCCGATCGCTTCTTTGCCGTTTGTTCTGGAGATCGATTCTGCTTCCCCAACTACATTAATCTCAGCAATTTCCCCAAGCTTTATAGTTGGAAGTTCAAGTGCTTGCTGTGCACCTGGTTGCATCTGTTCTGTATTGCTTGGCTGGGCATCCATTCCAATGCCAGCTCCGCTGCCAGACTGTGCGGGTGACTGCTGTCCGGCTCCAGTGCCAGGCTGCATTCCCGTTCCATCGCCAGGTTGTCCCGGCGCCTGGCCGGATTCGCCGCCTTGCGGCATTCCTGCTCCGTTACCGGCTGGAATGAGCGGGATCTCGATTGCTTTTAAATCTTCAATTGTCGTAATATTCCCATCTACTACAACCGATTTCTGTGAATCTTCAAAGTTATAAAGTCCTAATGGAAAAGTAACATTTGAGCCTTGGATAACGCTTTGTACGGTTTGCTGATCGAGTCCGTACTCAGCCATTTTTTCCTCATTAAAATCGAGCTGGACCTCTTCTACTTGCTGACCTGATACTTGGACCATTGAAACACCGTCAAGACCTTGCAACGCAGGAACAATTTCGTCCTCAATCGTTGTTGTCAGTTCAGTTAATGTTTGCTTTTCATTTGCAGCACTAATCGCCACTATCGGAAATGCATTAAAGTTAATTCTCATAACCTCGGGATCATTTACCCCATCAGGCAATGAAAGGCTTTCAAGAACATCTTTGACTTCCTGTTCAGCCTCATCCATATCCTTTTCAAATTGATATTCCACCTGCACAGAGGAGGCATTTTGAAAGGAGGTCGAGCTAACCACGTTTACTCCATTTAAGTTTTGAATCGCCTTCTCAATCGGTTCTGATACATGATCCGCCACATCTTCAGGAGTTGCACCTGGATAAACAGTCGTGATACTGACCATCGGCATTGTGATATTCGGGATCGTTTCAAGCTTCATATTAAGCCCCGAATAAAGTCCGGCCACTGTGATGATAATGGTTAACAGCCAGACGGCAAACTTATTTTTCAACGAAAAATTAATAATCTTGTTCATTGTTTCCTCCCCATTTTACACTCTCTCTTGACCGACCGGTCATAATCATTAATAATATATATGACCAGTCAGTCACAAGTCAATAAAAAATTCCCTTCAAAAAAGCTGGTGCACAATAACCATACCTTTACAGCACTCCCGTTAACATGTTCTTCAGCTTTATTTTTAAGTACGACTTAAGACTGAAAAATTTAATTCAATCGATCCTTATTTGCAGCGGTTACTATAAAGGTTTGGGTTTGGTGAAGCCACATATAGCAAAAATGAGATTATTCATGGAAGTGTAACTTTATATTCCGGGAATAAACGGTCATAATTTAAATAGACGAAGATTTGAAGCGGGTGAGATGGATGAAAGAAAAAAAAGTACTCATTATTGAATCAGCCATAAAACTATTTGCCTCTAAAGGATTTGATGCTACCTCCATCCAGGAGATTGCCAATGAATGCGGAATTTCCAAAGGAGCCTTCTATCTCTATTTCAAATCAAAAGAAGCTTTGCTTTTGGCTATTTTTGAATATTATTACGAAAGAATTCAAACACGGATCCAGCAAATTGAGGCAGAAAACCTGCCGCCGCGCGAAAAGTTTCTTGCGCAGGTGATCACCAATTATGATGAAATCATCCAGCATAAAGAGTTCATCATCATGCAGGCAAGAGAGCAGGCTATTCCCTTCAATGATTCCATTGCCGAATTCATCCAAAAAATGAGGCTTGAAGCGAGCAAGTTCTTTAAAGAGTCTTTGCTTGCAATTTATGGGGAAAAAGCAGCCCCTCATGTATGGGATTTAACTGTCATGCTAAAAAGCATTTTTCATTCCTATTTTGAAATTATTGTGTTTGATAAAGCGGAGATCGATTTAAATGCGCTGGCGCAATATATAATGAACAGAGCTGACAATCTTGTTGAAGGGCTCGCTCAATCCGGTGAAATGCCAATCCTGCCTCCGACACTTGTCGAAGAAAAGCTTATGGGTGATACTTTTATTGGCAAAAAGCTAAATAAATCCGAACTTATTAGAAAAATCAGCGAAACGAAGCAGAAGCTGGATAAATCAGAAGATCTATATATCACGCTTGATGTGCTTGAATCAGAAATACGGTCTGATTCCCCAAGAATGCCTGTTATTAAAGGCATGCTTGCCAATCTTAAAAATGAAAACGGAACAAAAGAACTCGAGGATTTGATTAATAAGTTCTTTCAATTTAAATAATCACTGAAAAAACCATGCCAAATTAGCATGGTTTTTATGTATGATTCATTGGTTTTATAGATTTATCTTAAAAATTCGTCTGAGGAATTCATTTGATAGTCATTACAATGACTCAAATTAAAATTCCTATCATAATATATAATGTTGTTCCGGCTTACTAGATTGATATATTTCCCATTTTACCCTGATTTACTGGAAAACTCCATTTTCAAGCGGGGTCTTTCAATCCAAAATCGCTATTTATAATTATTATAAAAAAGTATTGATTTTTTATTGAAAAGTGTTATCATTCTAGTTAGCAATATAAAAATCTTTAAGAGGTGATTTGATGAATAATAATAAAAAGCTTACGACTAGCTGGGGTGCGCCAGTTGGCGACAATCAAAACTCCATGACAGCCGGTTCCCGTGGACCAACGTTGATTCAAGATGTTCATCTCTTGGAAAAACTGGCACACTTCAACAGAGAACGTGTTCCTGAGCGTGTTGTCCATGCTAAAGGTGCTGGAGCCCACGGTTACCTTGAAGTAACAAACGATGTTTCAAAATATACAAAAGCTGACTTCCTGTCAGAAGTAGGCAAACGCACACCTATGTTTATTCGTTTCTCTACTGTTGCCGGTGAACTCGGTTCTGCTGATACTGTTCGTGACCCGCGTGGATTTGCAGTGAAGTTTTATACAGAAGAAGGAAACTATGATCTAGTTGGAAACAACACACCTGTTTTCTTCATTCGTGATGCAATTAAATTCCCTGACTTTATCCATACACAAAAGCGCCACCCGCAAACACACTTAAAAAACCCGAATGCAGTATGGGATTTCTGGGGATTATCACCTGAGTCTACACATCAAGTAACAATCCTGATGTCTGACCGCGGTATCCCGGCAACTTTCCGCCATATGCACGGTTTCGGCAGCCACACATTCAAATGGGTGAATGCTGAAGGACAAGGCGTTTGGGTGAAATACCACTTTAAAACTGAACAAGGTGTTAAAAACCTGGATACAGACCTTGCTGCCAAGCTTGCTGGTGAAAATCCGGATTATCATACTGAAGATCTGTTTAACGCAATTGAAAAAGGCGACTTCCCTGCTTGGAAGCTTTATGTACAAATCATGCCTTTAGAAGATGCAAATACTTATCGTTTTGATCCATTCGATGTCACAAAAGTATGGTCTCAAAAAGATTACCCTCTAATCGAAGTTGGCCGCATGGTTCTAAACCGCAACCCTGAGAACTATTTTGCAGAGGTTGAACAAGCAACATTCTCACCTGGAACATTTGTCCCTGGTATCGAAGCTTCACCGGATAAAATGCTGCAAGGCCGTTTGTTTGCTTACCATGATGCCCACCGCTACCGTGTTGGAGCGAACCACCAGGCACTGCCGATCAACCGTGCAAAAAATGAAGTGAACAACTATCAGCGTGACGGTCAAATGCGCTTCGATAACAACGGTGGCGGCTCTGTTTATTACGAGCCAAACAGCTATGCCGGACCAACAGAATCAGCTGAAGATAAGCAAACTCCATATGCGGTTTCAGGAGAAGCTGACAGCGTAGCTTATGATCACAATGATCATTACACTCAAGCCGGTGACCTGTACCGTTTGATGAGTGAAGATGAGCGCACACGTTTAGTTGCCAACATCGTTGGTGCAATGAAGCCGGTAGAAAGCGATGATATTAAGCGACGCGCAACCATGAACTTCTATAAGGCGGATGCAGAGTACGGCACACGTATTGCAGAAGGACTCGGAATCTCTTTACTTGAAGAAGTAAAATAATTACTTAGTTTTTCCATTTCTATTCTCAACTTAATTCTCATTTTCTCAATTAATAGGTATCCATTTGTTTATGAATGGATACCTATTCTTAAAATAAAAAGCAAAGAGGATGTTAATCGTGGAAGAAGATCATGTGACAGAACTAATTCCCTATTTAAAAGAACGCGGTTTACGCATAACACCTCAAAGAATATTACTCTTAAAAACGATACTTTCATTAAATAATCACCCCACTGTTGAGGATATTCACCGGGAACTTCCTTTTATAAGCCTGGCGACTATTTACAACAATGTGAAACTGTTTGTACATTTAAACATTTTAAAAGAACTGCCGTATGGCAATGGATTGAGCAGATTTGAACTGGCGAATACTGACCATTACCATGTAATATGCGAAGCATGCGGAATGATTGTGGACTTTAATTATCCGAAGCTAAAAGAGATTGAGGACGCAGCATCAAAATTAACGCATTACGCGATTCACTTGCATGAATTGGAAATTTACGGTCTATGCACGGCTTGCCAGAAATCCAGGCAAGCATAATTGAAAATTATAAAGGGAAACAGTTACTAAAAGGAGGAAAAACAATGAGCCCGCAAAAAATATTGTGCCCAAAATGCCAATCAGAAATTAAATACTTGAAGCACAGTATCCTATGTCAATGTGGAATTAAGTTGAAAGGCATTAAAACAAAGTTTTGAGTATTATCAATAACTCCAGAAAAAAAACTCATCGCAGTAAATTAACCATGGGGATTAACCATTTTTATGTCCTAAAAGAGTTATAAAAGTTCCAGATGCTACTTCTATATGTCTAATTTCCTTGAATCCAAATAATTTGTACAAGTTCTTTGCCGGGAATCAGATAATTTATGATTTCTGCTTCATTTTTCATGCTGGAATTTGTATATTAAGTATTCTTCTAGCTATTTCTTCATTATCAACAATCATTCCCTCTGTCCGATTGTTTTAAATAATTCCTCATCTTTCCCTGTTCCGGAAAACAGCTAATGAAAGGCGAAAATCCTTGCATCATTAAATAGAACAGCAAAGCTGAATCAGGAATACAAAAACCCGGACTCCGCCTTTTCGGATTTCCTCGATAACTCTTCATATACATTATGCTCAACTACTCTGTATAGATGCCATAGCCTGTTTTAAGGTTCCAAGTATTCGAATCTCTTTAAAGTCGATGCGAAGACTTATCACAGCTTGGGCCAGTTCTGGCCGCAGCCCTGTAAAGGTGGGTCTGACCCCTACCAGCCAGCATTTAATTTTTCTAAAATTTTGAAAATTTATTACGATTTTTCTTTTTTCTTATAAGGATTTCTGTTAAAGTTATTCTAATAGGATCATTTTTTTGAGGTCCATAATTGCCGGAAAGGGGATGTATAAAAATGAATTCATCAACGATTAATAGACTGCTTCAGGAGCTCCAGAAAACTCCCTTCATTGAATCGAATGTTTCCCACAGGATTACAAATGACTCTGAACAAGTGGTTTCCTTAACATATTGTAGTGAAATGGAGCGTTTTAAGTTACATGACATTCAGGAAAACAAAATTCACCAATTTGCCGACCTTGAAGATACAGCTGCTTACTTAAACCGATTTATTAATCAATAAGCATGGAAGCTGCTGATTCAAGTGATTTCGGATTGGAATAACGGCCAGCTTCATTCTAATCCTGAAATGATCTAAAAAAAGTAAATGAGCCCGCTAATACCTAAGCAAATCATTCCAATGAGACCCGCGTATATGCCCACTTTAGTTCTTACCTTTCTTTGCTCCGTTGTTTCTGAATAATAATTCGCTCTTTGCTGTTGCCCGTCAATCCATGCCCCCATACAAATTCCTGAAATCATAATTCCAACTATCCCAACGATAAGAAAAAGTTTCATCATCCCTGCATTCGCCCTCTCTAAGGCTTAATTAATATTTCCAGTCTTCATTGTTGAATATATTTAACCCGATCAGGTTTGCTGTCACTGGCTCTTTGCCTATTTCTCGTGCCCATACTGACATCTGACCGATATGGTGACTCTCATGCGTAAAAATCATTCAGTTCACATTGAGACTTTTATGCTGTGACAACATATACGAGGATTTCTTTGCCCCATTTGTGCATTTTCTTTTCTTTTTTCATGCCGATTCGTTCAGCAACACGAATAGAAGGAATATTATTGATACCGATTAAAGAAATGAGTTTTCGAAGCCTCAATTGGTCAAATCCATATGTTTTACAAGCTGAGGCTGCTTCTGTAGCATATCCATTTCCCCAATGGCGCCGGGCAAACAAATAGCCAATTTCCATCTCAATTGTCCCGTCTATGTCCTGGGGAACAATACCACACTGTCCGAGGAACTCCCCTGTTTCTTTATGTTCTACTATCCAGAGACCTGTTCCATGAATCGAATAATTGCTTAATGTCCATTCGATCCACTCCATCGTTGCCTTTTCGTCTTTTGTAGAAGGATAAAATTTCATCGCTTCCGGGTCCGCAAAGATTTCCATTAGGTTTTGAACATCTTCTTTATTCATTTTCCGCAAGCTCAATCTTTCTGTACTCAAGATCATAAGGTTCCTCTTCCCCAACGTAGGAATTTTTTGGAATATTCATATTTTAATGATAACTAAAAATTTCTGTTTCTACAAGCGCACTCCTGATAAAAAGTATTAAGACTGATTGAAAAATATTTTTCCTTGTTGACATATTTGTATATACAGGATAAAATGAAAACGCAACCAAATACTTGTATATACAGGATTCATATTTTTGTAAACGCACACATTATCCTGTACGTATAAGGGTATGAAAATTTAAAAGAAAGAATTGGAGTGATTCCAATTCAACAGGGGGAAGAAAAATGAGTAAGTTCACAGATCCTGCAAAGGATTTATTGGAATACATTGGCGGTAAAGAAAACGTTGCAGCCGTTACCCATTGTGCGACGAGAATGCGCTTTGTATTAAATGATCCAGCTAAAGCTGATGTAAGTCAGATTGAGTCTATAAAGCTTGTAAAAGGAACTTTTACACAAGCAGGACAATTCCAGGTCATTATCGGCAATGAAGTTCCATCCTTCTACAATGAATTTACTAAACTAGCAGGTATTGATGGTACTTCAAAAGATGAGGCAAAGGTTGCTGCCAAGCAAAATATGAGCGTTATCCAAAGAATGATTGCCCATCTTGCTGATATTTTTACTCCGTTAATTCCCGCTCTTGTCGTCGGTGGTTTAATCCTCGGCTTCAGGAATGTTATCGGAGACATTAAATTGCTTGAAGATGGTACAAAATCAATTGTTGAAGTATCCCAGTTCTGGGCTGGCGTGCATGCTTTTTTATGGCTGATTGGTGAAGCGGTATTCCACTTCCTTCCTGTCGGAATCACATGGTCGATTACAAAGAAAATGGGTACATCGCAAATACTTGGTATTGTCCTTGGTATCACACTCGTATCTCCACAGTTGCTTAATGCTTATGGAGTTGCCGGTGCTGACACAATACCAACATGGAATTTTGGCTTTGCCGAAATTGAAATGATTGGTTATCAGGCTCAGGTCATTCCAGCGATTCTTGCCGGATTTTTGCTAGCCCTTTTAGAACGCAAGCTTCGTGAATTTGTTCCAAATTCAATATCAATGATCGTTGTACCATTCTTTGCACTTATTCCAACTGTCTTAATTGCTCATACTGTCCTCGGTCCAATCGGCTGGACAATGGGTAGTTTCATCTCAGATGTGGTGTATTCAAGCTTAACATCTGCATTTGGCTGGTTGTTTGCCGCAATCTTTGGCTTTGCTTATGCACCGCTTGTTATTACAGGATTGCATCATATGACAAATGCGATTGACCTTCAATTAATGAGCGAATTTGGCGGAACAAACCTGTGGCCAATGATAGCCTTATCAAATATTGCTCAAGGTTCAGCTGTTCTAGCGATGATTTATATTAACAGAAAAAATGAAGAAGAAAAACAAGTGTCGATTCCGGCTGCGATTTCATGTTACCTCGGCGTAACAGAACCAGCGATGTTCGGGATCAATCTAAAATACGGCTTCCCATTCCTTGCAGCGATGATTGGATCTCTGTTCGCAGGTGTCGTATCAGTAGGCAGCAACGTTATGGCTAACTCAATCGGTGTTGGCGGTCTTCCGGGAATCTTATCTATCCAAGCTGGACACTGGCTCATGTTTGCAGTAGCCACGTTAGTAGCAATTGTTGTTCCTATCATCTTGACAATTGTTTTTGCTAATACAAGAATGAATAAATTTTCTTTTAATAGAAAGTAAGTGGACCGAAAAGGGAGGGAGAAGAAGTTTCTCCCTCGCTTTACTTTTCAGGTGAAATGTCATATTAAAAAAAGAATATGGTATGATTACTGATGGGGATTTTGTGAAGCTGACGTTGTGTGGAACTTTTAAAAAACAGCAATCCTCCTAGCAAGTTCATCTTCAAATAATCCCGATTTACAAGAAATATTTATTTAATAAACTGATTGGGGATCCTTTATGACTAACAAGTATCTAACAATCTATAGCAGCATTGTCGAACAAATTAAAAACGGGGAGATTCCGGCTAATACCCTTCTCCCCTCTGAACATGAATTAAAAGATCAATATGATACATCAAGGGAAACGATTAGAAAAGCATTGAACCTGCTTTCACAGAACGGGTATATTCAAAAAGTCCGTGGAAAAGGGTCGATTGTCATTGACATCAACAAGTTTGATTTCCCCGTTTCCGGTCTGATCAGCTTTAAAGAACTGGCAGATAAAATGGAGAACAAACCAAGTACGATTGTCCATGAACTTGCCTTAATCAAGCCTGACAACTATATTAAGCAACAACTTCATTTATCAAGCAAAGAACAGGTCTGGAAGATTGTCAGAACTAGGGAAATGGGCGGCGAGAAAATTATTTTGGATAAAGATTATATATCTAAAAAACACGTTCCTTCTTTGACAGAGGATATTTGCGCCGACTCGATTTACGATTATCTAGAAAATGAATTGAACTTAACGATCAGTTTCGCCAAAAAAGAAATCGTCGTTGTCGAACCTACCATTGAAGACCGAAAACTGTTGGACCTCGACGGATATCATAATGTTGTTGTCATTAAAAACTTTGTGTATTTGGATGACGCGAGCCTTTTTCAATATACAGAATCAAGGCACCGGCCGGACAAATTCCGATTTGTTGACTTTGCAAGAAGAACACATTTATGAAAAAATGGTGACCTCAATAAAATATTGTGGTCACCATTGTAATAATTATAACGCTGCCGCAAGCTGTTTCTCTTCTGTCTTTGGTCGAACTGCGTCTCTTCCTACTGAATAATACTCAACATTGTATTTTTCCACTTCTTCAAGTGCATAACAATTGCGTCCGTCAAAAATGACTGGTTCTTCATGGAACAGACTTGTCAGAATTAATGCTTTTTGGACAACTTCTTTCCAGTCAGTCAAAATAAACACGATATCTGAATGTTTAATCGCATCCTCGATTGTTTCTGTGTAGACTACGCCTTCTGGCAGCACCTTTTTAGCATTTTCTATCGCAATCGGGTCGTACCCAATCACCTCTGCACTTTCATTCATTAATTTTTCCGCTAAAGCTATTGACGCTGCTTCCCGAATATCGTCAGTTTCTGGCTTAAAGCTCAGCCCAAGAAAAGCGACCCGCTTCCCTGCAAGAGAGCCAAATCTCTCTTTTGCTTTTTCGTATAAAAGGTATTTTTGAGAATCATTGATTTGAATCACTGATTTCAATAAATGAAAGTCATGGTCTGATTCCTCTGATATTTTTACAAGCGCGTGAGTATCCTTCGGAAAACACGATCCCCCATATCCGATGCCAGCCTGAAGAAATTTAGCTCCGATTCTGTCATCCTTGCCAATCCCTTCAGCGACCTCTTCAATATTTGCCCCTACTTTTTCTGATAGATTGGCAATTTCATTAATAAACGAGATTTTAGTCGCAAGAAAAGCATTTGCAGCATATTTAATCATTTCCGCGCTAGAAATGCTTGTTTTCAATACAGGGATCTGCAATGGCTGATACAAGGCTTCTAACGTATCAGCTGTTGCTTCATTATCCGAACCGATCACAATTCGATCACCATGAAATGTGTCCGATACAGCTGATCCCTCTCTTAAAAACTCAGGGTTTGAAGCAAAATTTACTGTGATATTAGCGCGCAGATGTTTTAAGACCAGTTCCTTTATTTTATAATTCGTCCCTATTGGCACAGTGCTTTTTGTGACAAGAATAGTATTTCGGTTGATATGGGACGCAATATCTTTTGCTGCCTGAAAAATATAAGTTAAATCAGCGGAACCGTCTACGTTTTGCGGTGTTCCTACAGCTATGTAAACGACTTCGGCATCAGCGAGTCCTTCACTATGGGACATTGTAAAATGAAGCCGTCCATTTTCAATGTTGGTCTTCATTAATTCTTCTAAGCCGGGTTCATAAATGGGAGATTCTGCTTTTTTCAGCATTTCTATTTTATGCGGATTGATGTCAATGCAAGTTACATCATGGCCAATCTCAGATAAGCAAACACCTGTAACCAAGCCTACATACCCTGTTCCCAAGATTGATACTTTCATATTAGTTTCCCTCCTATAGACGATTAATGGACGAGCTTTTCGTTGCCAACAAGTTCATTCAAATATGTTTTCACCTGTTGATTAAGGTCCTCTCTTTCAAGAGAAAAATCAATGGTCGCTTTAACAAAACCAAATTTATCCCCAACATCGTATCGCTTGCCATCGAAGTCATAAGCAAGTACATTTTCGTTTTCATTTAGCTTTTGAATTGCATCTGTCAGCTGAATCTCTCCACCGGAACCCGGTGGCAGTGTTTCGAGAATCGTAAAGATTTCTGGTGTTAAGATATACCGTCCCATGATCGCGTAATTAGAAGGTGCGATTTCAATGCGCGGCTTTTCGACAACGGATGCCAGTGGGATGATTCCATCATCAGGATTTTTATTTCCTAACGGAGCGATAATACCGTACTTGGAAACATCCTTTGGGTCGACTTCTTGCACGCCGATAACCGAATTCTGGTGTTTATCAAAAACATCGATCAGCTGCTGAAGGCATGGTGTTTCACAACGGACAATATCGTCCCCCAATAAAACCGCAAACGGTTCATTACCTATAAAGCTTGCCGCACAATGAATAGCATGCCCCAACCCTTTTGGCTCTTTTTGGCGAATATAATGGATATTGGCCAGGTTTGAAATACTTTGGATTTCAGAAAGCTTGTCGTACTTCTCTTTTTTATAGAGTGTCTCTTCCAACTCATAAGCTTTATCAAAATGATCTTCGATGGCCCGTTTACCGCGACCGCTAATAATCAGAATATCTTCGATACCTGAGTTGATTGCTTCCTCCACAATATACTGAATTGTTGGCTTATCAACGATCGGAAGCATTTCTTTTGGCTGGGCCTTTGTCGCCGGTAAAAATCTTGTACCCAACCCTGCAGCTGGAATAATCGCTTTACGAACCTTCATAGAAACAACTCCTCCTTCTAAAATAAGCTTTTAAGAATGATGTGAAAGGCCTATATTTTCAATCGAGCCGATCAATTGTTCATTTTATCCTCTTGTTCCCCATGAAGTGGAACGTAAAGTCAGCAATGCCCAGAAACGGAGCGGGCATAACAGGATTAAAAACAAGATGCCGTAAACTGGTGCAAGCAGGAAGGTTAATGGCCTTTTGTATGCATAAAACACGTTCCTTGCATAGGCGGATATCGTTACATACGCCAGATAGTAAATCAGCATAATCCAACCCATCGTTGCTGAAGTAATATAAACGGCCATCATTAATGACACTCCGAAAGCGAGCCATAAGAACATTTCAAGCATGACCCAGACAAAAACATTTGGCTTTTTGAAACCGATTTTCAATGCTACTAAGCTTTCTCTAAAGAAAGATTTGTTCCAGCGCGACTGTTGTTTCAGCAGCGTATATAGGGATGTCGGCGCATCCGTGATGCAGCGAGCTGTTGATTGATAGATGGTTTTCCCTTCGCGAATGGCATAGTTTGTTAAGCACCGGTCATCGCCAAGCTGCACCTGTTGGCCCAAAAATGTTTGTGTACCATAATGTTCCAAGTTTGACATGATAATATTACGTTTATATGCACTAAGAGGACCGCTGCAGACCAAAACATTTCCTGTCACAGAATGTGCTGCCCGCTCAACACGGAACGCATTGTCATATCTCATATCGATCAGTCTTGTTAATAGATTATCGGTCCTGTTCCGGATATTTACATGTCCGGTTGTGGCCGCAACCTCTGAATCATTGAAAGGCTTTAACAATTCGCGAACCGCGTTGGAAAAAACGGTACAATCCGAGTCAACCGTAACAAAAACGTCACCAGTCGCTCGTTCAAACGCCCAGATTTGCGCATGTCTCTTTCCTTTATTTTGCGGCAGACGATGGACAATCAATTCAGGCAGCCTCGCAGGATCGATGCCTTCGATTGCTGTCATATTTGCATGAAGGGTCTCTTTAAGTTTAAGAGAAGCCTCATAAGCTGATATATCTTTGCTTCCATCATCGATCACAAAGATTTCGTGAATCGGGTAATCCTGCTTTAAAATACTTTTGATCGTACCAAGAACCGCCTCAGGCTCTTCATTATAAGAAGGGATTACAACCGACACCTTTAAGTCGGGAGGGTCGAGGTCGAAAGTTTTGTATTTAAATGACAGAATCATTTTTCCTAACAAATAAGCAATCATCACTGAACCGTAAAGGCCAATCGTTAAATTTAATTGATCTGATGCAGTCCAGTTCACATAGAAAAGCGCAGCTACAGTGAAAATGAAAAGCGTGATGACAAACGTTTTCTCCTTCAATGAGAATTTTTTATCTGTTGTAATCTGCTGGATTTCGGCTGCTGATAAATCTTGTACAACCTTTGACATTGTAACTCTCCTCTCGCTATTAAATTTTCAATCTCCCCTGCTCTCGGCAGGCAACTTCAAAACTAGATTAATAACGACAGCGTTTTTTAGCAATCCGACGTTTTTCACCGTTAAGAAAACCCTTCTTTTTAACCACGGTGTATTAATACTGTTGATCTTACCTGATTGGAAGCGGAAACATTTTGTTATTTAACTTAGCTATTATTTTTGTAACATAACTTTAATGTTTAAAATTGTATTTCCTATATATTCCTATATCCCTGTTTGTAAGGTTTGCTTTATTAAGGTGAAGTGGTGCATAATAATTTTTACATTTCATTTACATTTTCTCATTTTGACATTTTTAAAAAAGTTATAAAAAATTTTTTCTTTTGAAATTCTCTACTCAGATCGGTAAAAACGATATAAATCGCCTCAAAAATAAACGATATTGATTAGATATTGTAATAAACTGGAACTGTTTATAGGAATAATTCCTTATAAAGCCCCTATTCTTTTTATAAAACATTATGCTTTTAATGATAGATAATAGGATTCTTATGAAATTATCCTCATATAAGAATACATATACGAGTACTGACGAATTTGCTTACTTAAAAGTAACGTGTTATTACAAATACTATAAGAATGTTTACTAAGGAGTTCTGGTATCATGATAGAATTGCAAAACGTTTCAAAAGTATATGGGAATGGAGATGACCAGTTCTGGGCCTTGAAGGATGTTTGCCTTTCGATTAATAAGGGGGAGTTTGTCGCGGTCATCGGTAAATCAGGCAGCGGGAAGTCAACTTTATTACATGTACTATCGGGTATCGATACTCCTACAGAAGGAACTATTAGCATTGCAGGAAAAACGATTTCGAGCTTTCCTGAAAAATGGCTGACGAAGTGGCGAAGCCGGGAAACGGGGATTGTCTTTCAATCTTTCTTCCTGCTTCAGACTCTTACACTCTTTGAAAATGTCATGCTTCCAATGGAGTTTTCCCGCTCCCTGAGCCGAAAAAAAAGAAAAGAACGGGCACTGAAGCTTCTCGAAAGTGTTGGACTTTTACAAAAAGCTTACCTTTTTCCTGATTCTGTATCAGGCGGAGAAAAGCAAAGATGTGCAATAGCCAGGGCTTTAGCCAATGACCCTCCTCTAATCGTCGCTGATGAGCCGACTGGAAACCTGGATTCTGAGAATGCTGAGCATATCTTCTCCCTTTTTAAAAATCTATCAGAACAAGGCAAAACAATTGTGATGGTCACCCACGATCATGATTTCTCCCATAGGGTATCCCGCTCCTTTATTGTAAAGGATGGATATGTTTCCGAAGATCATATCGTTGACAAAAAAGTTGGTCAGGCATGAATGCTGTTTACATGCGGAAAGCCTGGAGAGATATAAGAAACAGCAGAGCCCGTATTTTCTTCATTATTATTTCTATATCAATCTGCTTAAGTACAGTAGCGACTCTCCTTAATACGAAAGAGCTGTTTAGCAGGACAGTGGCCGATACAGACAGACAGCAGGATTCCGTCATATCTTTGTACACAAACGTATTTCAACAAGAACTTCCCGATTTAACAAAGATAGATGGAATTAACGATGCTGAAGCACGCTTTAAGTCGAGGGTCCGCCTTGAAATCAACGGATCTCTAAGGAATTTTGAGTTAATAGCTTTACCAGGAAACAATCATACACCCGGGATTTTTTTAGAGAAAACGACGATGGACTTTTATGATCTAGAAAAAGGGGATATCGTTCCGGTCAAATTGCCGGAAAACAAGGAAGCGAATCTGCCAGTGGCAGGAGAAATAACCGATTATACTTTTATTCCAACCAAGTTCAGCGGGTTTGGACGCGCTTTTTTATCCCCTGCGTCTCTGGAGACACTGGATTTGTCTTCTGACAAAAACGTCATTCAAATTACTGTTAAATCAGGGGATGATCAACAAAACGGCTCAGCCATTATTGAAAATACTAAGAAACTATTAAACTCGCAAGGCATTACCGTATATCGCAGTGAATTTACGAAACAGTCATTACTGCTTAGAGAACAGATGACGGACACGGTATTCAGTCTGTTGATCATCCTCGGGGTACTGGCACTGATCTTGGGAATCATCCTAGTGGTTCACTTTTTCTATCGCCTGACAACGGAGAAGATCCATGACATGAGCATTTTAAAGGTCCTGGGTGCAGAGAGAAAGCATTTGTGGAATGAATACATTGTTACCTTAGGATTTATGGGGTCAAGCATTTTTTTATTGACGATCCTACCCAGTGCTGGATTCTCCTATTATTTTTCGGAATATCTTATTAAATCCCTAAACATCGGAGAATTTGAATTTTATTATTCAACGGATATCCTGGTTCTTATCGTTGTTCTCGCGTTTTTAATTCCATTTGTATCTGCTTTTGTACCAATATACATCGTTCTTAGAATTCCAATTATCCAAGGATTACTATATGGCAGCAAAGAATTTCGCAAAAAAGGGGGAAGAAAAGCTACGGGTTTTCGCTTCTTCTGTCTATCGGTACGGAACGCTGTCAGTAGAAAGGTTCAGCTTTTGACTAATATTCTGATCCTTGCTTTCGGAGGGGCTATTATCATTTCCTGCATGGCCCTGAATAATTCGATGGTAAGCACACTCAAAGAAATCCAGAGCTTTTGGCAGCACGATGCGGAATGGAGTATAAGAACAAATTTAAGCAGCGAGCAGGTTACTGAGCTGGTCAATCAAACAGATGGAGTCCTTCAAGCTGAAAGTTGGACAGGCAGAAATGCAGAAGCGATTCTCCCTAATAAAACTACGGCAAGCAGCACTCTTTTGCTTGCGGTTCCAAGAGAGAGCAATATGCTAACCCCGGCAGTAACGAAAGGATTATGGCTAAGTAGCTTGCCCAAAAACCATATTGTTGTGAACAAGGACTTTCAAACAATGGCAGGAAACATTCAACCCGGTAGCCGGATTTCATTAAAGATAGGAAATCAAGTCAAAAATTGGACAGTTGGCGGTATCGTGAAGAGCCATTTAAATGGTCCTGCTATTTATATCGGCGCCGGCGATTATCATGATTGGATAAGTGAACAGCAGCCTAACAAGGTGATGGTAAAAATGAATTCCCATGGAAACTCCAAAACGATCAGCAATATTGAACAGCAGTTTAGTGATCATCACATTGCCATTGAATCGTTTGATACCGTTAATCACATGAACAAAAGACCACATGAGATTATTTCGCTTGTCGTCTATTCACTTTTATTTACGGGCATTCTTTTCACGGCGGTTGGAATAATGAATTTAATTACGGTTATGAGTGGAAATGTTCTTGAAAGAAAACAAGAGATCGGGATCATTCGTGCTATCGGGGGTTCCGACTTGAAAATCTTCCAACTGTTTATAGGTGAAGGACTTTTCATTGCTATCATCTCCTGGTTCATTTCCGTTGCATTATCGTATCCGATCCAAAAAATCTTAAATAAAAGTATTGGGGAATCGCTGATTCATTCCCAGCTGCAATCGCAATTTTCGCCGTGGGGGTTTGGCTTATGGCTTGCACTCTCTTTATGTCTGGGTGTGATAGCCAGTGTCGTTCCAGCACAAAAAGCGGCACGACTGCCAGTCAAAGAACTTATTACCGAGAAACTTGGAGGGGGACAATGAAAAAGATACTGTTTTTACCTCTATTTAAAATGGAATCTGGACATCATAAGGTTTCATCAGCACTGATCGATTCCTTTACGGAGGAATATCCGTCAATACAATGCAAAAAGGTCGATTTTCTAAGCTTTATGAGCCCAGCGCTTGAAAAAGGAATTTCTCACCTCTATCTGAACTGGATTAAAAAAGCGCCTGCTTTTTACAGCAGATTTTACAAAGGCTTCTTTAGCCAAAATTCAAAACTTATTCAGAGAGTTTATGAATCGTTCTGTTTAGAAAAGATGGAGGAGCTTTTGTTGAGGGAACAGCCGGATCTGATTGTGTGCACGCACAGCTTTTCGTCCTTTCTAGTAGGCAAGCTCAAGAAATACGGAGTCATCTCAACACCTGTAATCAATATTTATACTGATTTTTTTATAAATAGCTTGTGGGATTTAAATGAAACGGACTGGCACCTCGTCCCTTCACGCCATATAAAAACTAAATTTGAGGAATCGGGGATACCATCAGAAAAAATTAAAATTACGGGAATCCTCGTCAATAACGAGATTAAATCGAGGAGTAAGAGAAAAGCATTTAATGAGCAGCTTTGTATTTTGATCGCTGGGGGAAATCTTGGGTTATTAAACATGTCAAAGTTTGACTCGTATTCTGCTGAGTACAGGGTTTTATGCGGAACAAACTTACCCCTTTATAGAAGCCTAAAAAAGCAAAAAAACCCTGACGTTACACCCTATTCTTACATTACAAACAGTGCAAAAATGAATGAATTATATGATTGGGCAGACGTGATCGTCACTAAGCCAGGCGGTGTAACAATCAGCGAAGCGTTGCGAAAACGGCTTCCTATTTTTCTGCACAGTGTACTGCCCGGGCAGGAGGAAAAAAACGTCGAATATTTAAAAGCAAATGACCTGGTTTTTCTTTTTGATACTAATTTGCCAATGGAAGAGCAAATTTTTACCTTCCTGCAAAATCAGCCTGCCGTGTTTAAAAAACATAAAGCTACACAAGCGTATTTAAGCGAGCTGGAATTAAGCACAACTGCTGAAGTTTGCCATTTTATCGAAAAAACGATCTTGAATGAAGACAAACCGGGACACATTACGTATATAGATACCGTATTTTATCAGCTCTATGGTAATATTGAGAACTAATTTTTAAAGATATGGAAGAATATAAAAACCGTTCCAATCCCAAACACGACAATGTAAAGCCATGAGTAAACAAATTGGACGATTGAAATGAAATTGTGCATGTATTATCAACTCTCTGTTGGATTTTATTTGCCTTGTAGATGTTAACTACTGAACCGACGTCTTCTTTCTTTTATCGGTATGAAACCATCATAATTGTAATTGTTTTTTAGTTGGTCGTTACTTATACCCTAAATATTTTACATGTAACTGAAGATATGGCTTTGCGGCGAATTCGTTTTAATACTTTAACAAGAAACATTTATTTGAAATAATTTACGATTTCTTAACACACAAGTCAATTTCACAAAGTAACAAGCTAAACCGAAAAACGAATGAAGTTGTCTAGATATACAGGAGTATGCCGTAGGAAAAATTAGGTGAATGAGCTTGGGAAAAGTCCCTCATCCAGGTGATGAAGAACAAAATTAGGTACGTCAGATAAGGAAAAGTCCTTCATCCAGGCGATGAAGGACAAAATTAGGCAAGTGAGCTTGGGAGAAGTCCCTCATCTCTTGGATTGCCGCCAATGTCGTATTCTTCGATCATATGAAGATTGCCATCCCTCACCCCGCCCTTCTGATTCTCCGTTTCAAATAAGTGACCGCAGCCTCTTTGATGTCAGCCTTGTGCTTGCGGTGAATCAACAGGGTAATCTGAACAAATATAATTGGCAGGGTATGTTTTTTATATACAAGATACCGTGATTCCCACAGCGGTTCGAATTTATTTTTATATTCATAGAGCCCTTTAAAATTGTACAAGTAATTGCCTCTTTTATAGATGAACTGTCCGATCAACTCGGCCAAGTTAAACCTCTCTGATTCTCCTAAATTGGCTAGTGGCGACATTCCCAGGCTGCACCACTCATAGCCCTGTTCCTTACACCAGTTAAATATTGATACAAACAGAAAATCCATCGTTCCGGACGGGCTGTCCTGCAAGTAGCGCATTAAATCGATCGTAATTGTCCGATTCTTCAGTTGCTGGTTACATGCAAGCGTCGCAAAAGCAATGATTTTGCCATCTGGACCCGCAACAATAGCCAGCGGAAAACGGGCAAGATAATTTTCGCAAAAAAAACCGACCGAAAACCCCTTTTCTTTCCGATTGCCGAGCCAGGAATCCGATACGGCTTTTAACTCATTTTTTAACAGTGCTGAATGCGGCGGAAATAAAACAGAAAAACGGTAACCGTTCCGTTCGAATTTATTGATCGGCGTTCGAAGCCGCGTTTTCTTTTTCCCGACCGTCGAAAACTCCGGTATGCGAATTCTCGCTTCTTCGCCAACCTTAACCGAATGGTATCCCTTTTGTATATAATCATCTAAAAAACGTGGAGAAACATGATAAAAAACCGGCTCATTACCTGACCGGTAACAAAATTGTTTAAATTCCTTTATTGCGTCTTTTATGAATGATTCTTTCCCAACCGGGTCCCCTAAAACGACGCAAGTTTTGCCTACCTTTTGATAAGTAAGCAAAACTTGTTCATTTTTCGCCCAATAAAACAATTTGTCATTTAAAAAGCTTAAATGAGAGGTATGATTACCACCATATTTTTCTAGAAACGTCCAAATTTCATTCAAGTCCGTTTCATTTTGAACTGACCCGATAACTCGATTCTCTTTAACGAAGAGATAGACAGTAATTAAAAATAATAATGACAAAGAGTAAACAAGGAGCATATGTCCCTCCGTAAAGCTAAATTTCCAAAGTCATTCTTTTACAATAATTTGCTTAATGCCTCTTCAATTCGTTCACTTGAAAAGGGCTTGACAATGAACTCTCTCGCACCTGCCTGAATGGCTTCGACCACCATATCCTGCTGCCCCATTGCCGAGCACATAATGATTTTGGCATTAGGGTCGATTTTTTTAATTTCTTTCACTGCATGAACGCCGTCCATTTCCGGCATTGTAATATCCATTGTCACGAGGTCCGGTTGAAGCTCTTTATATTTTTCAACGGCCACCAGTCCGTTTTCAGCCTCACCAACAACTTCATGTCCTGCTTTAATAATCATATCTTTTAGTAACAATCTCATAAATGCTGCATCATCCGTTATTAAGACTTTTGCCATAAAAAAGTAAAAACCTCTTTCTATTATATATTATAGTTCTTTCATTTTCTGCATTTTGTGAAAAAATAAAAATCGTGTTATCGCGTTCATTTCTTGGACAATCACATCAATCGAGTAAAAAATAAATGATGAGATTCCCCTTTTCTTTAAAAGTAACAACAAACTGGATTCCCTTCTTAAAACCTGATATTTTGGAATCCCCTTCCATGATCGTCGGAGATGTGATATCCAGTGAAATTCCCTGTTGAAATACGTTTGCGCATAACCCTCCTGAGATCATATTACCAAGTTCACCGGCAAAAGATTTCAACATCTCTCCCTCCATCGGCATCCCATACATGGCTTCTCCAAGTGAACCGAATAACTCCTGATCACCTTTATAAATAATCTTTCCTTTCAGATCACCTGTAAGTCCGATTAACACACCAAATTGAAGGTTTAGATAGTTTTCCAGACTTTGCGGGCTTCCTTTTTCATAGGGGACGGGAACGACATGGTCTAATGACGAAAGCATACCATCCATAAGTATGGAAACCGGCTGGGATTGTGTAAGATTCATTCTGTGTATTTCCTCCAATTAATAAATATTTGACGCTCATATAGAGCTATCGACAATACACTACCTCTATTCAATTAGGCAACCCCAATCCTTCATTCATCGGATTGGGGTCAACTATCTATTATTCTATCATATTTAGTTCACTTTAAAACCGGATACCGACTGGTTCAGCTCCTCTGCCAGCTGGGCAAGAGATTGGGCAGCTACAGCTGTTTCCTCATGAAAATAATAGAAAGAAAAATCCCCATAAAAAAAACGACCTCATTGCTGGTCGTCTTTTGTTATAGCTCCTAGTCCCTCTAATAAAATTTTAGCATCAGAATTCAGGTAAAGAATGACATCTTTGCGCAACAGCAATTGCGCTTTATCCTTTATACTAATCTTCAGCCCTCTCACGTCAAATCTTGAGGCGTAAGCGTTTATTGAATTGATAGCCCCCAATTCCTGGCGTGTCAGTGGTTTATCTTCATTATCCAAACTATTAGTTAAGAATTCGAGTAATTCCCTGGCATTACTTTTCAGGAGATTTTTATTCTGATTAAGAATTGTTATGTTGGCTTCGATAAGCTTTCTTGTTGAAATAAGATCCAGATCCTCTACACTTTTATTTATTTTCGAAATTAACTCAGAAAGCTGCATGATCTCTTCTCCTCTATTTCTTGTTAACCTGGCTACTTTGGCTTGACTATACTTTCTTAATAATCATATAATTCCCATGTCCCACCACTGTATTTGGAGTCTCGTATCCAAAAATTCGGGCAGCTTCCCGTGAAATTTCAACCAGTACACTGTTTTCCCTGACAAGAAACACTTCGCCTTCACATGAAGTATCTTTTCGTTCAAAAAGAATCGTGTCGCCTTTCTTCGCTTTTCCCGATTTTATTCTTTCCACCACTAACTCTCTCCCTTTTTTATGTGTTAATGTTGCATTCATAAATTCAAATCCGATTTTCTTTTTTCCAGCGTATAACGATATTTGAAGGGATATTTAAATCCTCTTGTATTTCCAGGATCGTTGCTTTTGGTTTACGTCTTAAATAATGTTTTACTTCGCGAAGTAATACGCTCTCCTGTTGGGCGCATTTAGCGCAAAGCTGTTCGGCTGTTCCGGAATGTACAAATATTTCATGACATTGAATACAATTAATTAACTCCATTTATCATCGCTTCCTCACCTATGATTCTTTAAGCTTTAAAACTAAGAAGTTACGTAAATTGAATAATTGTACCCGTAAGCCTCGCTTAAATTTTTATACAAAAAAATCCACCGAAAAAGTTGGTGGACTTGTTGTATAAATGGTTTTCAAGCACCATTTACCGATGATTTTTCCCGAACTTTTTGGCAACCCGACTATCCTAGTACGATGACCTTAGACTCGTGGCTTTGCGTCCTTGTCTTTCAACAAGTTTGCCGTTTTACATTTGATTAATATGATAGTAAAACTTTAGAAGGGAAATTTCAACATTTTTCGCCATTTTATAACAAAAATAGGTAATTATACTCATGCCTTAGGATTCATTTATATGATAATTAAATTTCGCCGGAATATCCTTACAAAACTCAATCCGACCTTCTATTTTTTCGTTAATCCTGTTCGGGAATCAATTACTTCTACCAATTTCCCGACAGTCTGTCAATAAACAACTGTGTCAGTCCTTTTTTCGCACTGACGCTATGTAAACATATTTAAATAACATCAGTAGTTTTGAGAAGATTGTCCCTTCTTCTAAAATACCCAACACCTACCACTAAAATGACTAAGACAATTGGAAGCCACGTGTGGATCTCGTCGACTAAGCCGGGAACGACAGAATGAAGAAATGCTTCTATTGTTTCGTCTTCAATCATCATTTCTCCCGCAGTATATGCCAACAGCCCGGCACCAGCATAAATGATGAACGGGAATTTTTCCATTACGCGCAATAATAGCTGGCTGCCCCAAACAATGATTGGAATAGAAATTAAAATACCAACCAAAATCGGGACGAATCCATGTGCGACACCCGCTAATGCCAAGACATTGTCAAGGGACATTACGGCATCTGCGATAATGATCGTTCTCACAGCCGCTGCCACTGTTGCGCCACCGGCTTTGTGTTCTTTTTCTTTTCCGGCTAGCAACTTATAAGCAATCTGAAGCAATAAGAGTCCACCAATGAAAGATATAAAAGGTATTCCCAATAACCAGACAATAATTGCAGCGAAAATTAACCGTAAAATGATCGCGCCCAGTGTACCCCAAAATATCGCTTTTCTCCGATGTTCGGGTGGTACATTTCGAGCGGCCAGCGCAATAACGATTGCATTATCTCCGCTTAAGATCAGATCTACACCTATGACTTTTATAAGTGTTGATAGTTCCATTCCCAAGAATTCCACTGTCATCCCCCTGACAAATTGTGATAAGTTCTACTGCCCTAGTTTTTATCTATTTCAACATTTTAAACCGAAATTTCGAAAGAACATTCTCAGGTTGGTTTATCGGTAGATCGTACATATTTTATAAAAGGTGATGTAGTGAAAGCTAAAACCGGCTACAGTTCAACTGTATGCCGGTTTTGGTAATTATATCTATTGTTTTAGCCATTCGTATTTTAATGGAGATTTACGACCTTTTCCATATATTGTTCAATGTCCCTGTCATTAAACCAATAATAGGTTTCCCTTGGATTTGGATCATTCGTGTCATTCACTTTGTAGTGATTGAAATGACTAAACCAAATCCGGTACGGTACGGGCTGTCCACCATCATCATAATCATGATCCGATTGGATTTCATCGATTACGCCAGTGGACCCCTTTTTGACAACACCGTTATTTAATTCAAGGTCTTCCTTTGTAATAAAAGTATCACCCAATTGATATTGCATATTGTTCGCTCCTTTTCATTTTTCGCTACATTTTTTCACACAGTGATAGGGTTTACTTACTGAGAGGCTAATTATTCTTTTTACGAATGCTTGTTAATTAATCTTCAAAAATATCTCAAGTTAGAGCTGAATCCATTTTAACCCGTAAAAGGGGTCACCCCATAAAGTCATGTAAACTGACGTTGAGTGCCCCTTAGAATGATTTAATTACAACTTCCATGATGATTTGGACAGCCTGTTTCTTCGTTTTCAACCTGTAACGTGCTGTGTTCGATTCCAAAATCATCATGGAGGATCGACTGTGCCTGGAGCAAAACCGTATCATGGACACCGTCTGCATCAATGGCAATGTGGCAGCTGAGCATCGGCATCCCTGAAGTGATCGACCATATATGCAAATCATGAACTTGATTGACATTAGGAATAGTTAATAAAGTGGCTTTTACTTTTTCTGCTTCAATCTGTATTGGTGTCCCTTCCATCAATACATGTATAGAGTCTTTCATCACTCTCCAACCGCTAACAAGAACAAGAACCGCAACAATGACGCTGGCAATCGGGTCGGCAATCCCCCATCCAAGGAAATAGATGAGCAGTGCAGCGACGATAGCTCCAACCGAACCGACCATGTCACCTATTACATGAAGAAAGGCACTTCTCACGTTTAAGTTTTCATCTTTATCAGCTCTCATTAGTATCCATGCAGCTACTATGTTTACCAATAATCCAGTAAATGCGATGGTTAACATCCCTAAGCTTTGCACTTCAGGAGGATCAAGAAATCTTTGAATTGCTTCATTAAAAATATAGAGCGAAATAAGAATCAGAGTTAACCCATTTAAGGCAGCTGCAATGATCTCAAATCGTCTATACCCGAATGACTTGGTTCTGGTTGCCTGCCTTTCACCTAGTTTTATGGCAAAAAAGCTTAATCCCAGTGCCGCTGCATCGCTAAGCATGTGACCTGCATCCGAAAGTAAAGCGAGGCTATTCGTTAAAATTCCGCCAATTACCTCAACAAACATGAAGGTTGCGATTAATAAAAAAGATAAAAATAAAGCTTTTTTATTTTTTGTCTGCCCATGAGAATGTCCGTGTCCGTGAGAATGGCCATGGTGGTGACCCATAAGAACCCTTCTTTCTATATATGAGTATATGCTCATATATATTATATATGCAATCCCGATTTTATCGCAACTGTTTTTTGTACAATACCACAATTCTTTTCGCATTATCCCCCTTGATCCTTAGCGTTTTAACAGCGTATCGTTTGAACAAAAAAGCTTTAACCACTGAATAGAAAAGCATAAAAAAGAAAAGCTTAACTGAAAAGCTTCTCTAAGGGCTGTTAATATGATTAATGATGTCGTGCGTGATCAATCGTTTGCTTTAAGACATTCATAACGTGCTCGTCATTACATGAGTAAATCATCGTGGTACCTTCCCGGCGGGACTTCACCAGTCGCAAATTTTTAAGAAATCTTAATTGATGTGAAACGGCAGACTGGAGCATGTTCAGGTTTTCAGCTATTTCATTAACGGCATGCTGTTTTTGGTACAACAAATGAAGAATTTTTATTCTTGTAGGGTCTGATAAGGCTTTGAAAGTTTGAGAAACAATAAATAATGTTTCTTCATCTAAAGAATCTTCAAAACGCTCGTTGTTTATTTCACTTTTTTCGGATCTTTCCATGGTCCACCTCGGCGGAATTCTTTTGCCAATTATTATAACATAGAAAACCGCTGCTGTTGATGTTCAGCGGAACACGCTGCAGCAATGATTGTGGCATCAGCATGGGAATAACAAATTTTTCACGTTTTTGCCCTCATTTATTATTGAATGCTATTAGAGACAGATAGCTTGAACAACAAATAGAACAGTCATTAAGAATGATAACACTACTGGGCCTTTCGAAAAAGTGCGTTGCCTAAATCTTAGGCAACGCACTTTTTAGTTTCTTATATTTTAAATTTCTTCAACATATCCTGCAGTTCTTCTGCCATCAATGCAAGTGCTGTTGATGAACAAAAAAAACAACCCATCGTTATTCATAGCAATGAATGTTAAATGAGTTGCAATAAACGGCACTAAAAACACAATTAAGGAGTTTCATCGTCTTGTAAAATCTGTTTGAAATAATTTTGAACCTCCTGGATCTTTAGTTTTGAGATATGGGCGGTTTTATTGAAATTCGAAAAATGAGCAATGTAGGACTCACCCATTACTTCTATTTTGATGATTTTTTCCAAATTAACCAGGAAGGAACGATGTGTTTTAAAAAAGACAGGTTGTAATCGAACTTCAAGTTCCTGCAGCGATTCGTTTGTTTCAAACCGATCATAACCTGTATATATAACCGTTTTTCTTCCTTCCTTTTCAACAAATAATATATCATCGACCGGTAAATATAGGTGAGCGTTCATCGTTCTAACTGTTAACGTTTTCTTTGAGTCATTTGTCATTGTTGAAACGTCTTTTTGCATTTGCACTAATTTTTTGGCCTTCTCAAGAGCTTTAAAAAATCGTGTTGTATCTATTGGCTTTATCACGTAATCCGTTGCTGAGATGTCAAACGCATCTACCGCAAACTCTGTGTGACCGGTTGTAAAAATAACAGCTAAGCTTGGGAAAAGTTCTTTCAGTGATTTAACTGCATCCAAACCATTTAAACCAGGCATATCTATATCAACTATTATAATATCCGGTTTTTTTGTTAATACTAACGGAATTAATTCTGTTCCGTTGGGTGCTTCTCCAATGATCCTAAAATCAGGAACCAATTCAATATAGTGATTTAGAATCTCTCTGGCTGTTGCGTCATCATCTGCAATTACGATACTAAATTGGTTCATGTCAAAATCCCCCTACAGCATCTTAAAAACATCCATACCATTACTTAAGCAAAGCGATGAGTTACTTAAAAATATCGGGTCCCAGAATATCAGGCAATTGAATAATTTCAAAGATGTCTCTCACTTGTGGAGCTACATCAGAAATAGTTATAGCAACTTCGTCTTTTTTTAATGTATCAATTAAATTGATGAGCAATCCAATTCCTGTCGAATCGACGAATGGAACATCAGCAAGGTTTATATCAATTGTCTTAAAAGATTGTAAAGATGGAAAAATTTCTTGATCCATCATTTCAGTTACTTCAATATCTAGATCTCCAAGAAAGTAAATAACAGCATTCTCATCATTTTCCCGGTTAATGTTAAATGTAAACATCTGATTTATTCCCCTTTATTCAAAACAATTCTATTGTTTTCATCTAAAGCTGCTTCTATACGTTGCTGGTCTTCCATAAAAGTATGCTTTACTTTTCCAATTTGAATGGTCGTTCCTTCTCTGGCTATCCCAATTTTGATTTTCTGATCACTCGGAACAGCAATCAGGCTTGTCACTCCACCGTCTGAACCGACCTCTTTCACAGAAGCTCCGAGCCCGGCATGTACTTCCCCGCCGCGCAGGACGCCCTTTATTTGAAGCTCGCCTCCACAATGTATTTTTGAATTATAGCACCCCTGGCCTTTTATGGTCACGTCTCCACTGCAATAAATAAAGCTGTTTAATGTATATTTCAGTTCAATAAAGCAATGATCTTTTTCTGATACCTTGTACTCTTCAATAATATTTTGAATATTGTCATATTGTTTATTTAAGTAATCCTTGGAATGCCATGCATTAGGCACTGAAGCAAGCAAGCATAGCCGTAAAGATTCTGCTAAATTGTGAAACTCCGAATCAAGATTGTTGTTTCCACTGTTGCACAGCTCAATATATTCCTTGGTTGCTGCAGTTAAATTTTGATACTTTTTCTCTAATAATATTCTAATTAACGGATGCAAACCGCTTTTAGAATGATCTGATATTTTAAACGCCGGCACGGCTAATAATTGATCAATAGAAAGCATGAATTTTTTAAGATCCGGTTCAATAACAGTTAATAAATGCACAATTTGCGAGACCAGGATGTTCGTTTTTCCTGCCGATAACGTACTGCCGATCACATTTTGATTGATGATAATCGAATTTTTCGACGTAATTATTGCCCTATTAGCGTTATTATTTACGTTTATTACTCCATCTGCTTCTACTCTCATATTTTCCTCAACAGAGCCCAATACATCAATATCCCCTTTAAACCGCAGGTTTCCTGTTGACATATTGACATCTCCATGATGAACCATCTTTTGCACAATACTAACCTTTACTAATTGTCCTTTATGGTCTATTTTTGGTCTGCCTGTTTCTGTCGCGACAATCTTTGTTTCATTTTCGATCAGGGCTGTACCATAACCCGTTTGTACAAGGATGGGGGCAGTCTGTTTAGCAGGGATCGGCTCATTTGTTACTGTGTTGCCTGGAATACCTGGAACAGGAGGATGGATGATCGCAATAACCTGTCCCTGGTTTACCATCGGTATATGTTTAAGTTCTCGAAAATCAACGGTTCCGTCTTCTCTTTCTTTCGGACCCTTTAAAATCTCTTTATCTTCGATGACCAGTTGTACGGAACCATTTTTTCCTTCCTTCGGTTCAGTACCAGCTGCGATAATGTAATCTCCAATGTCTTTGGCTTCGACAGCTGACATAATGGCATTATGGATAAATCCATGAACCACCCTTAGCGAGTCAAGCTTGTCCACCACATCTTTGTAAGTTAATGTATTTTGGATTTCTATAGACTCCTCTGCGTGCAGTTCAATGTGATGGCTTGGTTCCACGTCCTTAAGGGTTCGGGTGATTTTAGCTCCCGGTTCAATATGTAGCTTAACGTTTAACTTCGTCTTATCGAATTCAATATGCCATTTTGTTTCCCTATATTCTTCGTCCAATTTCACTTCATATAAATCATTGCCGGTCACAACCCCAATTCCGTCAACCTTTTCTTTGTTCTTATATAGATCGATTCCTTTCGCGACCGAAATGGTTGGATAGGTCAAGTTGGAAGGTTGGCCAAAAATTCTCCCTCCCTTTACCCACACCTTGCCTGCATTGGCACTCATTGCTTCTTCTTGAAACGGAACAACGTCATTGTTTGTTTCATTATTAACTACATTATTTGCAGGCGGGTCGAGCTGGTCAATCATATCCTCAATATTTGGCTCAGCGGATGTTTCTGCGTCCATTTTTTCAGTCTTGGTATGTGTTAGTTTTACAACCGCAGGTTTTGACCGAAAAAAAGACTTTGTCTCCTGCTGGATGATTTCTATCGATACATCCTCACGGGTGGCATTTAAAATATCCAAACCAAGGTTAATGGCTTCAATGACATCTTTTCCTTTTGAAATGATTGTTTGTGGCATTGTGTGATCTACTCCTCTGTATTTATAACGGGAGAATTAAAGCTAGAAATATCACTTTTTTCCTCTTGAATTCTTAAAGAAACCATTGTTATATCGTCCCTTTGCGGGGTTCCCTGTGTAAACTCTTCAAGTGAATCCATGATGGACTGTTCAAGTGCCGCCACCCCTTCGTCCATATTCTTGAACAAAGTTTCAACCAGGCGTTCTTTTTTGTATTGTTCATTATTCGTATCGGTCGCTTCAACAATACCATCGGTGTAGAAGAAAACTGTATCATTGTCTTTTAACTGGATTGATTCTTCGACATAAATATGGTTTGGGAGTCCGCCGACCATAATTCCGGATACTTTAGGCAATTCCTCAATCACTTTTTCTTTTCCTTTTATATGAAGCGGCATGCTATGCCCAGCACTTGCATATGTAAGTGTTTTTGTGTTAGGGTCCCAATCTGCACAAAATAATGTTACAAACGACCTTAGTGAACGCAGATCATTACAAAGAGCTGTATTCATGGCAGTTAGTGTTTCCCCCGGCCCTTTTGTACTCTCCGATGCACTGCGAAAGGCGCCGCGCGTTAAGATCATTAGCATCGCAGCTGGAATCCCTTTCCCCATCACATCTCCGATAACAATTCGAATCTTCCCATTCACCAGTGGGTAAAAATCATAGTAATCTCCGCCAATTAATCTGGCAGGAAGGGAGGAGCCTTTTAGCTCTCCCCCACTTAATTGAGGAGTTGGACCATTCAGCAATTTAGCTTGTATATTCCGTGCCATATTGATCTCTCTTTGTAACGTTTTATCCATGGAAACACCATCATTCTCTGGTTTATCTTTCACTGATGATGCTTGATGAGACATCGAAAGGTGATTTAAAAACAACTAAACGACCTCCCCTTGATAGACTTCTAAAATTTTGTATAATCCAACTGTCTCAAAAACTTCATCTGTCAATTCATCCATGCCTTGAAGTATTAATTTGAACTTTTTTTCATCTGATAAATAGATCGCACTCATGATCGAGCCAATGCCTGTTGAATCGATAAATTCTAATTCACTAAGATCCAAAACCAATGCTTCTATATCTTCAAGGCCCTCTAAATAAGGATTAATAATCCTGGTTGTTGATATATCCAACACGCCGTTAATTTTCAAGATCACTTTTGAGCCCTGTATTTCCTTTTTAACACTTAAAGACATCACAATGCCTCCTCGTTACAATTTGAATTTTGCCATATAATCAAGCAGTTTATTAGATATATCGGATAGTTCACTTGATTGTCCATGCAGAGATTGCAGCAAGTCAGAAAGAGTAATCGTGACGTCTGTTGTCGCAGCTGTACGGTCATTTGCTACTTCTCTCATCGCATCTAAGCGATCAAGGATATATTTCACTTTCGGATTATCTTTAAATGAATCAAGTATCTCTACAATTTCATCCATAAATGATGTAATTTCATACAATTGATCCCTTGATTTCATTGTTGCTTCCGTTGACAATCCATACATTTTTTCAATGGATTGAGATGCTTCAGCTTCCAGCAGGATTGAAAGACGCTGTGTTTTGGTTGCTTGCTCTTGAGTATCTTTGATGAGTTTATTTAGTCTCTCTGCCATTCGATTCGTACTATGAGATAGCTGCTCCAATTCACTTCTGTCATTCACTTCACTTTTTGCTGTTAAATCTCCCGCTTCCAGCAGCTTAATTTGCTGAATGATTTTTTGAATATTTTCATAGATACGATTGAAAAATCCAAATGATAATAAGAAAAGACCGAGCAACGATACTAATCCTGTAACAAACAGAATGATCGAGTGACGGTAGAGAGGATCCGTCATTTCTGCATAATCGAGGGCGATATAGATCACTTGATTATTTTTTATCGGTATAAAAAGTTTTAAAACTTTTTCACCCTTAATGTTTTGAACATAACTGTGTTTTTCTGGATAATTCGCTAAATTCTTAAGCAATTGAATATCTTTCTTTGTTTCAAACTTAAAATGACCATGAACCACTTTTTTCATTGGAGGCCAATATTGTTCCGCCAATTCCGGGTTTTCAAACACTTTAGGATCTAAGACAGCAATTTCTTTGATAAAGGAATTCTCTTTGACCATTGTTTCAATCCAGGAATCGGGTCCTATGTCTTGCGTGAATTGATATACTTCATTCGCTTCAATATACGGATTTACAAAATAATCCGTTCCTTCCGGATGGTAGTAAGCATACTTAAAAAATAAAGGTTGGTCTTCATAAGTCCCGGACATCATGATAGGCAGAACCAGCAAACCTTTCTCCGTATAGGCACCAGGCACGGTCGGATCTTTGCCGTTCAACATATCATCCGATGCTTGATAGACGATTTCACCAAAATTCTTTGTACTAAACCCTATTTCTTTTTGGTCTGTAGCTTTTACAGCCACAATATCATTGTCTACTCTTGTAAAAATAGTTAATCCCGAGAGATTTAACTTTTCTTTTATTTGGATAAGTTCTTCAGTTGTAATATCTTCAGCCTTTTCCTTACCCAACATATCACCAATATGTTTAGCATAACCAAACATTTTCAAATCAATTTGGTGTTCAATACTTTTCGCTGCTAAATCTGTTTCTTCTATCCCCTGGTTTATACTATCAGCTATCAATGATGATTGGGTGTCTATTTCATAATCAATTTGTTTATCCATAAAGTATAACTGTATTCCACCAGATAGGACGGTAATCAAGATAAGGACGGATAAAATCCGGGTCAACAGTTGTTTGCGTAGTGACGTTTGTTTCATTACAAGGAAACTCCTCTTTATCATTAATGTTTTATTTTGTTAAAGCTAATTTACGAAGTGATACTTTATCGGTCTTCCCCTGAACGATCGGAATTTCGTCTATAAACTTAATTTGGTCAGGTACCTTATATCTTGCAATATTTGCATGGCAATAATTGATTAGTTCCTTGACATCGATATCATCTTGATCTTTGACAATGTAAGCTACAATTTGCTCCCCGTATACAGAATGGGGTACTCCAACAACAACAGATTTTTGTACACTTGGATGACTGTTTAGAAACCTTTCAATTTCACCCGGTATAACTTGTTGCCCGCCTTTTTTAATCATGTCTTTCTTTCGGCCGATAATTTCGATTTTCCCATCAACTGTTACCTTTGCTAAATCTCCTGAGTAAAACCAATTATCTGAGTAAACTTCTGCTGTCAGGTCGGGGCGTTTATAATAACCCAAGAACTCATTTCCATTTTTAAAAAGAAGTTCTCCGATCCCGTCATCTGATTGTGCCACCGCTTTATACTCAACATTAGGAACGAGAGACCAATTTAGACCCTCCCGTATATCTTTTTCCGTATACATGATGCAGCCTAATTCTGAAAACCCATAAAATCCTCTCATCAAGCTTCTTGTGTTTGAAACGGAAGCAATAAAATCATCTGAAATCGCTTCACCAGCCAGGGTGATCAACTCCAATGGCTCTAATGCTGAACTTCCGGAACTTTTACAGAATAAGTCCAATGCTCTAAATAACGAAGGAGTGGTAATTAATTTTCGACACGGTTTTTCTTCAACCAACTTTATAATGTCTGGAAAACTAAAAGACTCTGTCATGACGATGTGATATTGGGAATGCAGGCTTGACAACAACCAGCAAAGCCCAAATAATCCAGACGCAGGAGCCATGATAAACACATCATCTTCTTCGGAAATTTCATTCACGAAACGGTACGATAGATCTGCGGTTCTGACAAGATTCATGTCACATACAATCCCCTTTGGTGTACCTGTACTTCCAGAAGTGCATCCAATAATGTGAATACCCTCATTTTCCAAGGGGCGTGTTTCTCCAAAAATCGTGTTTATTTCCCAGGAAAGATTGTCATCAGATTCAAAAATGTGCGTTTCTTTACCACTTGAATCAGCCCACGAATTTACAGCTGCTGCTAAATGAAAGCCCTGGTGATTTTTTACTGTAAATACGATATGCGGATCTGAAAAATCTAAAACTGCGAGTAAGTCATCTTTTCTTAGCAGGGGACTTAACGGAATGATGATGCCTCCTAATTTACTAATCGCAAGGACTATCGATATGAAACTATCTACCTTTGGTACAATGACAGCTACTTTTTTATTCTTGATTTCACCTAATGGCTTCAACAAATCTACATATCGATTGACATCATTATGGATATTCAAATATGTATAATCAACGCTCTGGGTGGATAATATCGTTTTATTCAAATCTAGTTCTTGTTCAAATATCCATTCATAAAAATTGTTCATGAATTAAATCTCCCTCATTATCATTTGATATAGATTCCCGACTGTTCTAAAATCTTCATTACTCTGTATCCGTGGGTAATCAATTCCGTATTTAGAGGAAACTTCCACGATCAGATTGACCAATTGTAATGAGTCAACATTTAAATCATCACGGAGCGAAGAATTCTTTTCGATCTTTTCCAATGGAAGATTTAGAACATCCGATATAAAATGACGAAAATCTTCATAACTCATCTATTAAACCTCCTTCTCAGTTGCAAACCATTTCATTGATTTTTCACGAATTTCAGCTAGTTTATAATTGCAACAATGCCCTTCTTCTTCGTATTCAACCAAGCGTTTACCCTGAGGTAGTTGCTCGTACAAGTGATAAATATTACTGTCGGACACCATTACATCTTGTTTTCCATGAAATAGCATAACAGGATTTCGAAATGGCAACAGTTCAAAAGCTGGTAAAGCTTTTTCCTCTTTTAAAACAAAACGGGTTCGCTCAACAAAATAATCTGGTAATGTAATTGCTTCGCCGATAAACGCAGGGGACACAGCCACTGTTTTATTTACTTTCGGATTGCAACTTCCATATAACGCCCATGCTGCGCCTGAACTAGTGCCAAATAGGTTGATTGGCAGGTTCGGGAATGTGTTTGAAGAAAAGTCTATCACGTCATCAATAAATGCTTCCCAACGCTTAGTTGTGCCCCGCAACCCTTCAAAAGTGAATGTTTGTCCCTGTCCTGGTCCATCAAAACTGACTACTATATATCCTTTACTTATGAAGTCAAGCTCGTAAGTAAATAATTCCTCTTTCGTTGAATCCAACGGGTTAATGATAATGACAACACCTGCAGGCTCGTCCGGAATACGGAGTCTTCCAAAACAATGTTGTTCTCCAATCGGAAGCTGAACATATTTTGTTTTGATTTGAGATAGTTTGTCCGCTTTTTCAAAAGCACTCAAACTAACATTCAACCAGCCTATTTTTTCCGTCTTCCGCTCAGGAATGAGCCATTGCATCAGTTGATAATAAAGTCCTGCTGCCCGAAACTTCATTTCTGCTTCAGTAAAGGAATCGTTCTGCGCCAGTTTTTCCGCCTCTAAAAACTTCTTGTCCGCAAGTTTTCGCCAACCATCCACCCATATATCTTTGGTTAAATAAGAAGAGCGCAATGTCTCAATATCTTGTTTTTCTACTCCGTGCACAATCCATCTATCCCAAAACCCGTCAAATAAATTGGCAGTCAGCAGAGTTTTATCGATTGTTGTTTTAGCCAATAGCATGTATCTCTCCCACCTTGTCCTTACTGGAATCAAAAATTAATATAATTGTGGATCCCTTTGAAGAAGTAAACAAAAGGACCTGTCTAGCCATTTTCATCATCAGGGTAAACCCCTGGCCCATTGATTTTTTTGATGAGTACCCTGCTAGCAACGTATTTTTAGGTAATTCTTTCAGCGCAAAACCAGGTCCTTTATCTTCAATAACGAAGCGTATTTCATTGTTTTTTTCATCTTCGATTATCGTCAATTTACCTTCTTCAGCATGTTTAATCGTGTTTGTAATAGCTTCTGATAAAACCAAGATCCAGCTCATAATCTTCGATTTACTGAAGCCCTTTTGTTCAAGTGTATCTTTTGCTTGATTGCGAGAGACTGGTATATCAGAACGGTTTTTTATCTCCGTGTTGAGTAGTACGGTTCCTTCTGTGTATTTGTTGACTTCTTCATATGAAATCAGTAAAAACTGCCCTTGCGTGGCAGCATAAATCACGTCTCGATAAACCTCCCACTCATTGTTTTCTTGTTCGTCGAAAGAAACCACATGCTTATGTTCCGTATGTTGTGATGTAGACGTGAATACATCTTGTTTATGGATCTCATATGCTTTCAACATTGCGTTTTGTAAATCCATTTTTATATCAAGATTGATGATTTGTTGTGGAATATCTAAATGCTGTTTGTCCCAATTGAGCATCGTGTGACTAAGCTCCAGGATTAGTTCGGTTTGGTTGTTGTTGACATCAGAATATTGTGGATTTAATCCCGCCAAGGAGCGGTTGAATACTGCATCGCCTATTTCCGGAGTGAGTCCAATATAATGACAAATTTTTCGTGCAAGAAAACCCCTTTTTGTCATCAGTTCCAGTTCTGGGTAAGATAAATCGAGTGGCTGAGATTTGACAGGCAGATCCTCTTCAGAAGAATTTTTGATGATATTGAATAACCGCCTCAATCGCAACTCCCCCTCAAAGAATTCCATTTGGCGGCATTATCGTGATTTCATCAACAACCGCTCCTGATGGTTGATTTAATAAGTAAAGAAGGTGTTTCGCCACCGTCTCAACAGGAATCATCTGCGCCAAATCGGGGGTTGGCTCAATGTTTTCCCAAAATGAACTGCTGACTGAGCCTGGGAGCACAGCAGTAACTTGGACACCTTGTCGGCGAAGTTCTGCCTGCAGAACCCGAGTTAAGCCAAGCACTCCAAATTTTGAAGCAGAATATCCTCCGCATCCAGGCAAAGCTGTTGTCCCGGCAATAGAAATCAAATTTAAAATATGGCCTTTTCCCTGCTCCGTCATATGTTTTCCAAAATATTTGCATGTCAGATAGGTACCACGTAAATTAACCGATAGCATTTGTTCAAAATCATTTGTAGAAGAATCAATAATACTATCAAACATCCCCACGCCAGCGCTATTAATCAATATGTCAACTGTCCCAAAATGTTGTATCGCACTTTCATAAAAGGTTTGAACCGATTGTTCACTGCTTACATCTAACGGGATTTCGAATACATTTCCCCGTATTGATCGTTGATTGCTGCGACTGCCTAACACAAGATTTGCACCGGATTGTTCTAATAAAAATGCTGTTGCTTTCCCTATTCCTTTACTAGAGCCAGTAATAACAATGGTTTTGCCTGTGAGTTGATTATTTTCTACCATCGCTTATCCCTTTTCTGTTCCGAAATATTCAAAGTAATTTTTTTCAGTTTCATATAGGCCAATTTTGTAGAGATTATTGATTTTAGGGGCAAGCAAATTCCAAGTTACTACTGCGACATTTTCCGATGTTGGATTTAATTCTTTAAATTCTTCTGTATCGAGATTTAAATGTTTATGGTCAAATCTATTGATAATTTCTTCTTCTACCGTTTTATCTATATCTGCAATGTTGGCGATCATTCCAGTGATTGGATCTGGCACGCCGCTAACAGTCACTTCCAAATAGTAATTATGTCCATGACCATATGGATTATTACACTTTCCAAATAAGCTCAGGTTTTTTTCCTCACTTAGTTGATCGCTATGTAAACGATGTGCTGTGCAAAAGTGATATTTTCTAGTTAATCGGACCATCTCGTTATCCTCTTTCTCTGAGTATAGAAAATCATTTTCATATAAACGGATTTTGTGAAGATCACAGTTATCTATCTTGTCAATGAGAGAATCCCATATGTAAGAAACGATATTTTCTGTTGTTGGAATATGTTTTTTAAAGTAATTGTTTTCTTTATTCAAGAATTTGCCGTCCAACTCAATTTGAACAAAAGACTTAACGGCTGTATCGATATCTGTAATATTCACAACGATTCCGGATTTATCATTTAATTCGCCTCTAACCATTACTTCCATGGTATAGTCATGGCCATGTCCGTTAGAATTACTGCAGGGACCGAACATTTTTCTGTTTTGCTCTTCAGTCCAGTCATCGATGCGATAGGAATGAGCGGCTGAAAAATATAATTTCCTTGAAAGATAGAGCATGTCAGGAACCTCCTTTTAATCTCTCAGAAGAGCTCGTTCAAATTCCTCAGCTAAAGAGACATTCTCAGTAAATACACCTTTTTTAATCGTCGTCACTGTAGATGCTCCAGGCTTTTTCACTCCCCTGGCACACATGCAAAGGTGTTGCCCCTCTACACTTACAATGACTCCTTCAGGGCCAAGTACATTCATGATCGAATTTGCAATTTGTTGCGTCATTCGTTCTTGAACTTGAGGTCTTTGCGATACAAGCTCAACCAGTCTGGCAAATTTACTTAAACCAACTACCCGGCCGTTAGGTATGTAGCCAATATGTGCTTTACCAAAGAACGGAATAAGATGGTGTTCGCAAAAAGTATAATAGGTGATATCCTTTACAACGACCAACCCATCATAGGCTTCTTCGAAAGTTGTTGTTAATGCGGTTTCAGGATTAACTCCCACGCCTGCAAATACTTCCTTATACATTTTGGCTACGCGTTTCGGCGTATCTTTTAAGCCTTCTCTTGAAGTATCCTCGCCAATCAACTGCAGAATCGACTTCACGTTTTCTTCCATTGAATCTATTGTTGATTCTTTTTTTAATTCTACTGCCATCTTAAATCCTCCAATTTTCCTCTAAATGATATAAGTCTTTTGTTTGCATGAGTTTCATAAAGCGACTGTTTAACTGAAAAACGAACATATATTTAAAAAATAAGATGGTTTTATTCGTTCCCTATGGCATAGTCCTGTTTATTTAGAAAACTTCATTCGTTTTCGGTTTAGCCATTTACATTGTGAAATTTACTCATTTATAAATCCTAAAAATTAAAATCAGGCTGTTTCATAATGATTTTTTCAGGCTTACCCAACAAATAACCTTGAACAACTGGAACTTTTAAAAGTTTTGCCTGGGCCAAATCAATAGCTGTTTCAATGCCTTCTAAAATCAAGATCATTTTTTGACTGCTGTACTGTGTGAGTAACGAAACTAGCATCTGTTTATCTGAAGACGCAGCCAGGTCTTTTGCGAAATATTTGTCTAATTTGATGTAGTTGGGTCTATATTCGATGATATTTTGCAATGATGCAGCACCCTTCCCCACGTCATCAAGTGCAACATAAAATCCATAATTCTGTAGAAATGATATTTTATCTTTTAGCTCAATGTGTGACCAAGAACAATATTCTTCACAGGTTTCATTTATCTCGAAAACAATTCTTCCATGTATAAAAGAATGCTCATGTACCAACTCTTCTATAAACTTTTCAAATTTTGAATTTAGGACAGTAGATGGAAACACGTTAATAAAAAGTAACTGCGCCTTATTATAAAAGAGCGGAAAATTCCCAATGGAACTCTTAATTGCATGGCAATCCATTTCAAATAAGCAATCTTCCGCTCTGGCTTTTCGAAATAAATCTTCCGGATTAAAATCATCATTATCCACTTGACGAAGTAGGCCTTCATACCCATAAATATTCCAAAATGCAGTATTCCATAAAGGCTGGTATACGTATTCCAGCTGAGTGACATCAATAATTTCGCTAATATGATTCGCCATTTAGGTCTCCTTTCTTGTTTCTGATCAAAACAGTAATACGACTATACCTTTAGTCCTATAAAATAGTCTAATTAATCCAAGGCACGAGGTGCACCTTTCCAAGCATGACAAACAGCGAATTACGATATTCAGACCAAATGAAGGACATTTTACGTCAATTTCCGACAAAAAAAAGAGACCTATGAAAAAGGTCCCTCTAAAGTTAAATATATTTTTTTATTGTCAGTAAAAACTCGTTGATATTGATCGGTTTTGTTATATAATCATCAAACCCTTTATCTAACGTGTATTGTATGTCCTTGTTAATTGCATTGGCACTGAGTGCAATGACCGGGATCTTATTCGTGTTTTCATCCTGTTTCATCTCATTAAACACTTGATAACCATTAATATCGGGAAGGTTAATATCAAGTAAGACGAGATCAATCTTTTTATTTTTAATAATGTCCAAACCTTTCTTACCGCTATCTGCAATGATGACAGAGTAATTCGTTTGAGCTTCAATAATTTCTTTTAACAAATCTATATTCGATAAATTATCCTCAATATACAAGATCGTAGATTTGAATTTCTTACCTATTTCCCAAGAAGAAATGTTGTTATTTTTATCCTCAGGTTCTGTTAATTCAAGTTCATGATGGATTGGTAAACTAAACCAAAAGGTACTGCCTTTACCCTTTACACTTTCGGCACCAATTGACCCTCCCATCAGCTGCATCAGCTGCCTCGTTAATGATAGACCAATGCCTGTTCCTTCCGTATTGGTTTCTTTTATTCTGTAAAAAGGTTCAAAAATATCATCAACATATTGATTACTGAAGCCTATACCAGTGTCTTTAATATAAACGGTGATATCATGTTTAGTTATTTTACAGCTAATGTTTACTTGACCGTTTTCTTTATTATATTTAATTGCATTATCGATTAAGTTTAACATTACTTGTCTTAATCGGATTGGGTCGGCGTAAACGAATTGGTCAGCAATATGGTCCAAGTCAGCTACAATTGAAATATTACTTTTTTCTGATACCGGAGACATCATACCGATACACTCATCTATTAACTTAGCTGTATTAATCACTTGAGAACTAATTTGCATCTTTCCCGTTTCAATTCGGGATAGATCCAGTATTTCATTAATAAGATTCAATAAGTGTCCACCACTGGTGATTATTTTCTTCACAAACGTTTGCTGGCGATCGTCAAGTGTTCTTTCTAGTTCTAAAAGTTGCGCAAAGCCAAGAATGCCATTCAATGGCGTTCGAAGCTCATGACTCATTTTAGATAAGAAATCAGATTTAGCCATATTGGCACTCACTGCTTCTTCTTGTGCTTTTAATGCAGATTCTTGAAGTTTACTCATTTCAGTGATATTTTCAAAGGTCCATAAATGGGCTTGACCCCTGCTGTTTAAATTTAATGGCGAATAATGAAGTTTAAAAATATATCCATTAACAGATCTAACTGTCAGTGTCCTAGGCACCCTCTTTGTTATGATGTCTTCAATCTGTTCACTGAAACTTTCAGTTTGAGTAAAAGCAGAATGAAATTGTCCTACCAATACACCGTGTACCTTTTCATCACAATTAATTCCTAAAATTTCTCTTAAAGCTTTATTTATTAATAAAATAGTTCTATTTTCATCTATAACCAGAATACCCGTTTGTGTATTTTCCATCAGGATTTCATTAAAGGCATTCATTTCTTTTAACTCTAATTCCTGTTTCTTCTGCAGGGAAATATCGCTAAATGATACGAGGGAGGCAGACTCTTCACTTAATGCCAATGGTTTTGAATTAACCGAAATCCACTTTTTTATATTGCCATTTGCTTTCACACCCATAACCGCATCTTTGAAAATAGTGCCATGATCGGTGGTAACCATAGCCGGTAAATCTTTATACTCCCACAGACTCCCATCTTCCCTGACATACTCAATGCCTAATTCATTCATCGTCGTTTCGCTGAAAATTCCTGATTTGATTCCAAGAATCTCTTCTACGTTATCGTTTAGATTGGTAATCACTCTTGATTTACTAATAAGAAATATTCCTTCAGACATGGTAGTCAATACTGAACGATATAAATTGGTTTTTTTGCGAAGTTCTTCTTCCATGTTTTTGCGATCGCTAATATCAACACATGAACCAATAACTTCGATTACCTTACCGTTTCTAAGTATTGGTCGCAATGACGCAACATAGCTGATCCCGTTTATCTGACCTTCATACGTTGTGATTTCACCAGCCCAAGCTAGATCGTAGGATTTGGTTTTATTATGAATGACATTGTTCGAAGTAATAAAGTTACCTAGACTTTTGCCGATCACATCTTGAGGGGTCAAGCCAAATCGATATAACAGCTCACCATCACATAATGTATGAATATAGCGGTCTCCTTGTTTAATATATTTAAAAATCATTCCTTGTTGTTTCCGAATCGTATTTCTTAATTCTATTTGCGTTTTTACTATTCTATCCCTATACGTTTGTAATTCTGAAATATCATTACCAATAATAAAAAAGATCCCATCTTTATTATCTATTGTAATGGGTATTAGTGTGAAATTCATAGTAATACCATCACTTCGTTGTTTATTATGGATCTTTCCTATAAAACTGGCAGATTTACCCGACTTCGCTAACTCCAGCTGATTTTGTATATACTGTTGCTCACCGCAGTTTACAAACAGATTCCAAAACTGATTTGAAATTAACTGTTTGTACGTATAATTCAAGGTATTTATTACTTTCGAATTTACGGAAATAATATTCCCATTTCCGTCAACAAGAAAGGTAAGCGAAGGATGATTGTCAAATAGAGAAACAAACAAACGACTCTTTTTCATGTAAGATCGATAAGTGAAAAGGATTACAAAAGTGATGATTATTAACATGACTAAGTTGAAAAAAGTTGCCCATAATCCGACATCATTTAGATCAATCATTCTATAAATTAAATAAGAAAAACAAATTCCAAGCGAAAACATTATTATCGGTAAATTCATTTTTTCACAGTGCAATTTTAATCATCCATTCTGCTCATTTTTTCATGTTCCTTGATATTGATACATAAAGACAGTTGGTATACCCATCGGTTCGAGATGAAGAAGAACAGTCAATACTATTTAAATACACATTTTTCTGAATACAAGTGACTATTGACCCGACCTTTCCAGCACCACTACACACTATATCTTTTTCTAAAAATCCTTTAATAGATTTTTATGGATTATTTTACAGGAAAAGGAAAACATTCTAAAGTAGAATATTTGTGCACATCACTGAAATGAACGGAGGAAATCAATCAGATCAGATAAGTTGTAATATCATGTTTGAAAAGAACATCGCTATGAGATTTAGTTTAATAAAGCTTCCTAAGGCGCTGTTTCACAAATTAACAACCGCTGTCCTGGTCCAAGCAGCCGATTCTCTGCACTTGATATAGAATTAGATAAGGATCCAACATAACCAGATTGACTACTTTAACAAACAGTAATGATTAAGAATCATTGTATGCTGTAATTTTTAAATCCATATTCTACTCTTAATGGCCGTCTTTTTGGTTAGAGAGACACATTCTCAATAGTTAATAATAGTTGCTTTCTTCATATTAAAGCGTCAAGATTAAGAAGATATGTACTTTAAAGAAAGAATTTGTAGGTGATTAACATTATAGAAATAAAAACATCCACACTCAGCGATGGGGAATTCAATAGAGGGGTATTTGCGACGATTGATATTGCAAAAGGTCAGCTTATACATGAAGCACCAGTCATTCCTTACCCTAACAGGGAGCATGTTTTCATACAGAAAACGGTGCTTGATGATTATGTGTTCGAGTACGGAAAAAACCATACTGCAGTCGTGTTAGGATATGGAATGTTATTTAACCATTCATATAAGCCTAATGCCACTTATGATATTAACTTTAACAACCATACGTTTGAATTTTACGCATACAAAGATATAAAAGCAGGAGAAGAGATATTAATCAACTATAATGGTGATGTTGATGACAAAGACCCACTTTGGTTTGATAAAGATAAAAATAGCAAGGATGGATGATTAACAAAAAAAGCAGTGTGATTTCACTTTGAAATCCACTGCTTTTATTTTTGCATAATACCGAGAGTACCGACTTAATATTTTGTAAATTCAAGAAAATGTTGACACCATGTTTACCTTAGGAATAAAATATAGCTAAAGATCATATTTTTGCACAGAGGAAACTTTTTTAAGGAGGGTAAAAAATGTCTGTTGATGACAAAGTATCAAGACGGGATATTTTAAAAATAGGTTCTGCTGGTGCCTTAGGTTTAGCAGGCAGTTATTTGTTAAATAAAATGACGCCTCTTACTCAAACTGTTAAAGCAGAAACTCACAGTAAAAATGTGCATGCTAAGATGAATCACCATAATAATATGAATGACCTATCAAAAACCTCAGGGTACAAAATGGCTGAAAGGTTACTAACCAAATTCGATTACGGGAAAGTAAGTACGTTAGCAAATGGGCAAACCCTAAGAGAGTATGAAGTCATTGCGATTGATAAAGAAATTGAAATTGCAAAAGGTATTACATTTCCAGGATGGACATTTAACGGAACCATTCCGGGCCCTACGTTTCGTTGTACGGAGGGGGACTTACTTCGTTTTCATTTTGTAAATCAGGGAAGCCATCCTCACTCTATTCACTTTCATGGCATTCATCCACCAGAAATGGATGGCCTTACTTCGATTTATCCAGGGGAAAAATTTACTTATGAGTTTGAAGCCAAACCATATGGAATGCAGGTATACCACTGTCATGTAATGCCACTTGCCCGCCATATTCATAAGGGATTGTATGGAAATTTCATCATTGATCCGAAAACACCCAGAGAAAAGGCACACGAGCTGAACATGGTCATGAATGGATTTGATTTAGATTTAGATGGTGAGAATGAGTTTTATACTGTAAACGGATATGCTTTTGCCTTTATGAATCATCCAATTAAAGTAAAAAAAGACCAGCTAGTCCGTATTTATCTTAGTAACTTAACGGAATTTGATTTAATTAACTCTTTCCATCTTCATGCCAACTATTTTACGTATTATCCGACAGGAAGAAATGACAACCCTTCTCAGTTTACGGATACTATTATGCAAAGCCAAGGAGAACGCGGCATCCTGGAAACGCGCTTTACTTACCCGGGAAAATATATGTTCCATGCACATGTTAGCGAATTTGCTGAATTGGGCTGGATGGGATTCTTTGAAGTAGAATAATGGGGGTGTGGAAATGAAGACAAAGTTAATTTTGACTGTGTTAATTCCTCTAGGTCTACTCCTCGGGGTCTTAGGATGGGTATTTACAAATGGCGCAGGCGTTGAGCAAGAACCGGCTGCTCCTATCGAAGTTTTAAATATTGATAGAATCATCGTAACCAAATTAGGGTTTGAATTAAAGGTAAGCAATACGGGTCCAGAACCGTTAACGATAGCCCAGGTAATGGTGGATGACTCTGTTTGGAGTTTTGGTGTTACCCCCAGCCCTGCTCTTGACCGTTTTGATGAAGCAACGGTAAAAATCAACTATCCATGGGTCAAAGGAGATCCTCATGTCATTAAACTGATCACTGAAAATGCAATCATTACAGAAGGTGAAATAGCAGCAGCAACTCTAACACCACAAGGCAATTTGAACAACTTTCTTAATTTCGGCTTAATTGGATTTTATGTTGGAATTGTACCAATCGGGCTTGGTCTATTGTGGTATCCATTTATGAAGAGGTTTAAAAGAAAAACGATTAATGCAATTCTTGCACTCACCGTGGGGTTGTTGCTTTTCCTATTCGTCGGCACGCTGGCTGACGGGTTTGAGATCGGGGCAGAAGCTCCTACGGTATTGCAAGGGAACATGGTAGTTATCATTGGAGCATCGCTGACCTTTTTACTGTTGATCGGTTTTGATCAATATCAGTTTAGAAAACAAGCATCAAAAGGTTACACGCCTTTCGCTCTGGCACTTTTGATGGCAACAGGAATAGGCTTGCACAATTTTGGGGAAGGTTTGGCAATCGGCTCCTCTTTTGCACTTGGTGAAGCTGCACTGGGAACATTCTTAATAATCGGATTTACCCTTCATAACATCACTGAAGGAATTGGTATCGCTGCACCATTGCTCAAAGCGAAGCCGAGGGTAAGAAACTTTTTGCTCCTTGGTGCAATTGCCGGTGGACCAGCCATTCTTGGAACGTGGTTTGGCGGATTTATCTTCTCGCCCATTATGGGAGCTTTATTCTTAGGAATTGGAGCAGGCGCCATTTTGCAGGTAATCTATATCATTACGAAAATGCTTATTGAAGATCATCGAACACATAAGGAACCATCTGTTTCATGGTTAAATCTTTCTGGATTCGCCATCGGACTGTTAATTATGTACTTTACTGCATTCTTTGTTAAATTTTAAGGATGAATCTGAACGGTTTTGCTCCTGAAGTTACTTTAAAGATGATCATAAACGTCTGAAGGAATTACAAAATCTAAATATTCGGAGGAAATTATGCTTCAAAACATTGGAATACCTGGATTAATACTAATGTTAGTAATCGCCCTTATTATCTTCGGACCATCTAAGTTACCGGAAATTGGAAGGACGTTTGGCTCAACATTAAGAGAATTTAAGAAGTCTACTAGAGATCTTGTAACAGATGACATAGTTGCAGAAACATCTAATAAGAAAGAAAACTTTGCCGATTAAAGGAAGGGAAGATGTAGGTTCTGACTTACATCTTCTTTTTCACGGACTAGGCAATTATGAAATTTCAGCCTGTATATAGCTTTGAACATAGTTGGCAGAATCCAGCTTCAAAAGAGTACGGCTCCGGAATCGATACACCGCACGAAGGAAAAGCGATAGCTTTTTCGAAGAGCGTCCAACCAGTTTTCCTAAGAACATGCTCCTTCGAATATCTCCCGGAGAGCATGACCTTTTGGTTATACTAGCAGCAGTTTTCGTCCTCGACAAAGCTTCATCGAATATCCAACGAAATGCATGCATAAAGGTTAGGTTAGTTACTACCTCCCTGTAGTATTGATTAAGATGGCTTTTATCCAATATACCTTCGGTATTCGCTCTATGCGAAAAACCATTGTAGAGATCGAAACGAATATGGCTTATCGTTGGTTTTCGGGCTTTGGATTTTATGATAAAGTACCGCATTTCTCAACCTTCGGTAAGAATTACGAAAGACGTTTTAAAGACACAGATTTATTTGAACAAATTTTCTATCGTATTTTAAAGGAAGCTTCAGACAAGAAGTTGATTAGTAGCGAGCACGTATTTATCGATTCTACACATGTTAAAGCAAGTGCAAACAATCATAAATTCGAGAAGAAGGTAGTTCGAAAAGAAACCAAAGCTTATGAAGCACGTCTTCCAGAGGAGATTAATAAAGATCGCGAAAATCACGGAAAAAAGCCATTTCCTCCAGATAAATTTGATAAAGAAGAAACCAAGGAAATTAAAGAAAGCACCACTGACCCAGAGAGTGGTTATTATGTAAAGGACGAGCGTACCAAACAGTTCGCATATTCATTCCATGCAGCTGCTGATCGCAATGGTTTTGTTTTAGGTGCGATTGTAACGCCAGGAAATGTCCATGATAGTGTCATTTTGGATCCACTTCTCGAGAAGGTCATTGAAAAACACGGGAAACCAGAGGCTGTCGCTGCTGATGCTGGATACAAAACACCTGCTATTGCACAATACATATTTGAAAATGGAATGACTCCTGCTTTACCTTATACTCGCCCTCGTACGAAAGACGGTTATATGAAAAAACATGAATATGTTTATGATGAATACTACGATTGTTATATCTGTCCGCAAGGACAAATATTAAGATATTCAACGACGACGAAGGATGGAAGCGCCAATACTTCTCTAATCCGTTTGAATGTCAAAATTGCCCATTACTTTCACAATGCACCCAGAGTAAAGAACATAAAAAACTGATTGAGCGTCATGTTTGGGAACACTATTTAGAAGAAGCCGACCATCTTCGTCACACACAAGAAAATAAAAGCATTTACGCAAGACGTAAAGAAACGATCGAACGAGTGTTTGCGGATGCGAAAGAAAAGCATGTATGCGTTGGACAACCCTAAGAGGTCTAAAAAAATTGTCCATGCAGGCGATGCTAACTTTTGCTGCCATGAATTTAAAAAAGATGGCCAACTGGACCTGGAAAATTCCAAAAGTGGCCTATAATTGACCCCTAGCGGGGTCGGTCTAATTTCTAAAATGCAAAAAAATAACAAAAGGCATCCGAATGGGGCCATTCGAATGCCTTTTGTCTACAATCTGGGAGGTTCCCTTATCCGGAACCTCTTCCTCTTTGTATTTCATTCAAACAAAAAGAAATGACCCACCCCGCATCGGCATCGAAACTTTTCTGGTTCATTTCATTAATACTCTTACCACTAACAAGATTTTGTATACTACTTTTGTTGGATTAATGATGCCTTGAAGTTTTTGTTCTCTTAATATATCTAGGTCTAATTATCCCATGGAGCTTATCCTTTTCATTAAGAAAATAATTTTAATGTATGAGTTTATCAATTTATACTTAATGAAAAACACCCCATTCAGACTTTTAGAGTGGGGTGTATTTTTTGATTTAAAATATGTGTTTATTTTTTAGTTACTGATACATCATCTATATGGAGCGTGGTTCCTCCCGGACTATCCACATAAACACCAATATCTATTTGCCCATTCGTAACTTGGACATTGTCAATAACAATCCTTTGCCATTCACCAGTATTTTGAATATTAAAGAACATATCCGAACCACCATATTGAGTTACTTCAAGTCTTGCTGTATAAGGAGAAGTGTTTTTTAATTTTACCCAAGCTTCTACTTTATAAGTAGCATTATTAGTAACATCAATCTTTTGGTGTATACTTTGCTTGTAAGCAGAAGATGCATAGAAGTATGCTCTCCTATCTCCTTCAAATGGGGATTCGGGAGGATTAATTCCTGATCCGCTGTCCACTCCGAAAGCTACTGTTTGACCGGTAGGATGCCATTCAGTCCAATTACTTATATGTTCTGAACGCTCAAAACCTGAATTGTCCAACAAGTTTTCTTCAGAAACTGGAGTTGTAATTGCTTGTTGTGACAGTAAAAGCATATCTAAGTTTATATTCCCACTGTCTCCCTGATCATATTTGAAGGCAATTCTATTCACACCTGCGTTGAGAGATAAAACTTGGGTGCTTTCCCTCCAGATATTCCAATTTCCTCCTGGACTATCTAATAATATCTGTCTGACTTTACTACCGTTCACATAAGTACTTAAAGTTTTTGTAGACATGGTGCCATTTGCGTACTTAAGAGATACATTGTAATTACCTCCTACAGGTACATTTACACTAAATTCCACTTCAGAACCTACTTTTGTAATATTGTCTACAAAAGCACTGCCAGAATAGAAAAAGTGGTCAGTGTTAGTGCCTACTGTTGTTAGCTTTGCATTTTCAGCTTCTAATTTTAGGATTTCAGGAGTAAACGGAAGGCTTAAGTTATCTAAATTAACATTCCCAGTATCTCCTGCTTTATCGTCATACTTATAAGTTACAGCATTAAAACCAGCTTCTAATGGTAATATGTTAATTGAATCTGACCAGCTGCCCCAAGAGGATAAAGAAGGTAATGCTGTTTGTTTAACGTATTTCCCGTTGGCATAAACACTAATTTTTTGTTCTTGCCCTGTAGCATTAGAGTATTTAAGCTTTGTTTTATAATCTCCACCCGATTTTACATTTGCATAGAATGTAACAGCTGCTCCTGCCTTATCAAAATTATCTACGTAGCCAGTTCCTGTGTAGCCAGCATGATAATTGTTTTTCTTAGCTTTGGTAGATGTAGTAGCTCCTGATAACGATGCTTCTTCAGCTTCATAAACTACATCTGTACTCGTTGAAGCGTTACTTCCACTAACTATAACCTCTTTTGCTAAGCCTGCTTTTACCTTTATATAGGTTACATCTCCATAAATGTCTTTACCTGCTGCGTATCCTTCTCCCTGTAATCCTTTTAAAGCATTTAAGTCATTTAATTTATTTAGTGAAGTTCCATTTGAAGTTACAAAGTTCCCTGCTTTTCCATGGATTTTAATTAAATAATAGGAGAGTGGACTTACATAACTACCTTCTTTGTTCAGAATATTAAACCTAATACCATTGACACCCTGATCAATGAGAGTCATTTTTTGAGAGAAGTATTGTCCATTTTCATAGTTGTAGGAGTTTCCATCATCATCATAATAAACAAAGGATGATGATTGAGTATCAGGAAATGCATCTATTTCAATATCTGTTATATTTTTTTGTTCAGTATAATCTAAAACTTCCTGAGTTGGAATAATTGCACCCTTTTTAATGAATAAAGGAAGATCTGTCCACGAGTCATCGTTCAAATCATAATTTCACTAGCGTTGCATTAAATAAAAGCGAATTTGTCAAGCTCAAATCAAATAAATTTATTTTG